>DATHMF010000028.1 GCA_035487355.1 Terriglobales bacterium
AGTAATTGTGCTCAATCACCAGGGAACTACTGAGAACTGAGAACCGACAACTGAGAACTGCTTTTTAAAACTCCAGGAGAAATGATGAAACGACGTATTGTTTTATGTATTGCATTGCTCGCCGTGTTAGGGCTCGCCGCCAGTCAACTGCGGGCCGAGGTTTTCGGCGTTAAAAAATACGGGGCTGTGGGCGATGGCAAAGCGCTCGATTCCCCCGCCATTAATAAAGCTATTGATGCCGCCAGCGCCGCCGGCGGCGGAACGGTTTATTTTTCTCCCGGCACTTATCTTTCCGGTTCCATTCACCTCAAGAGCAACATCACGCTTTACCTGGAACAGGGCGCAACCATTCAGGCCTCTGATAATCCTGATGTCTACGATCCAATTGAAACCAGCCAGAAGCAGTGGGACAAATACCAGGATTTCGGCCATACCTACTTTCACAACAGCCTGATCTGGGGCGAGGGCCTGGAGAACATCGCCATCCTCGGTCCTGGCGTTATCAGTGGCAAGGACGCCCTCACGCGCAAGGCCGACCAGCGCGTGGGCAACAAGGCCATCTCACTCAAGCTCTGCCGCAACGTTATCATTCGCGACGTTTCCATTTTGCTGGCCGGCCACTTCGCTATTCTGGCCACCGGAGTGGATAACCTCACCATCGACAACATCAAGATTGATACCAACCGCGACGGCATTGATGTTGATTCCACCCGCCACGTGCGCATCTCCAACGTCAGCGTGAATTCGCCCTATGACGATGGCATCGTCATCAAGGGCACGCACGCCCTTGGTTTTGCGCGCGAGACCGAAGACATGACCATCACCAACTGCGAGGTCACCGGCTTCCAGAACGGTACCTTCCTGGATGGCACCTACAAGCGAAGCAACACGCCTCCGCTGACCCACGGCCCCACCGGCCGCATCAAGATCGGCACTGAGTCCGAGGGCTCGTTCCGCAACATCACGATTTCCAACTGCGTCTTTGACTACGCCCGCGGCCTCGCGCTCGAGACCGTGGATGGCGCCGAACTCTCTGACGTCAGCATCAGCAACATCACCATGCGCGATATCGCCAATGCGCCGATTTACATTCGCCTGGGCGCCCGCATGCGCGCTCCTGACGGAGTTCCTATCGGCTCACTGCACCGCATCAACATCAGCGACGTCGTAATCTATAACGCCGATCCCAAGAATGGATCGCTGATCATGGGTATACCCGGACACGATATCGAAGACGTGAAGCTGAGCAACATTCGCATCTACTATCAGGGCGGCGGCACCAAGGAGCAGGCCGCGATCAATCCGCCGGAAGAAGAGAAAGAGTATCCCGAGCCGTACCGCCATGGCGACATGCCTTCATATGGATTTTTTATCCGACACGCCAAGGGCATTGAGTTCACGAACGTTGAGGTGGGCTACATGAAAGAAGACCTGCGGCCGGCGTTCGTGCTCGACGACGTGAAGGGCGCGGAATTCAATCTAGTCAAAGCCCAGCACGCTCCGGCGGCACCCACCTTCTCGCTCAAGGATGTTACCGATTTCAGCTTGTTCCACAGCGGGTCGCTGCCTGATACCAAGCTGGAGAGCGTAAAAGAAAAACAGTTCTAGAGCGCCCGAAAGAAATAAAAAGCCTCGCTCCGGCGAGGCTTTTTTGCGTTGCATTAAAAACAGCGAAGCTATTTCGCAGCACCAGTCAATTTCCCACTTGGGGAACCTGGTTTTGTCGCCGCAGTCAAAGCCTGATCGAGATCAGCAATGATGTCCGCAATATCTTCAATGCCTACGGAAAGGCGAATCAACTCTGGCGTCGTGCCGGTTGAACGCTGCTCCTCTTCCGTGAGTTGCTGATGCGTGGTCGAGGCCGGATGAATAATCAACGACTTCGCGTCGCCAATATTGGCCAGCAGGCTGAAAAGCTCCACGGAGTTGATCAACTTCTTCCCCGCCTCGAACCCACCTTTGATACCAAACGTAACCAGCGCGCCTGCGCCATCAGGAAGATACTTCTTGGCGAGAGTGTGGTAACGGCTCGATTCAAGGCCGGGATAGTTCACCCATTCGACTGCCGGATGCGATTGCAGGTAGCGCGCGACCGCCATCGCATTTTCCGAGTGCCGCTGCATCCTTAGATGCAATGTCTCGACGCCTTGCAGAAACAGGAAGGAGTTGAACGGCGAGAGGCACCCGCCGGTATCACGCAGGCCTTGAACACGCGCTTTGATGATGAAGGCCAATAGCCCAAAGGCTTCCGTAAACGAAAAGCCGTGGTATGACGGATCGGGATCGGTGAAGCTGGGGAATCGTCCTGAGGCTTTCCAGTCAAACTTGCCGGCATCCACCATGATGCCGCCGATCGAGGTGCCATGGCCGCCGATGAACTTGGTGGCCGAGTTCACGATAATATCCGCACCCCACTCGATAGGACGGCACAATGCAGGAGAGGGCGTGGTGTTATCCACCACAAGAGGCAGCCCGTTCTTGTGCGCGATGGCAGCGAGGCGTTCGATATCAGAGATATCAAGCTTCGGGTTGCCCACCGTTTCGGTGTAAACCGCTTTGGTTTGCTTGGTGACTGCCTTCTGCAGGCCATCGAAATCTGCGGCATCTACAAAGCGGACCTTGATTCCCCATTTAGGAAGCGTGTAATGAAATAGATTGTAGGTCCCGCCGTAGAGCGACGTGGTGGAGATGATCTCGTCGCCTGCACTGGCCAGCGTAATCATTGCCAGGGTCTCGGCAGCCTGCCCTGAGGCCAACGCAAGGCCTGCAGCTCCGCCTTCAAGGGCGGCCAGACGCTTTTCAAACACATCGGTCGTGGGGTTCATGATGCGGCTGTAGATATTTCCGAACTCCTGCAGCGCAAAGAGACGGGCCGCGTGATCGGCGTCGTCGAAGACATAGGAAGTCGTCTGATAAATGGGTACTGCGCGTGCTTTCGTAGTGGGGTCCTTCTCCTGGCCGCCGTGTACTGCGAGGGTTGCGAGTTTGTGCTTGGCCTTATTTCCGTTCTCGCTTGAGGACATTTTGTATTCTCCTATTGGTTAGAAACGTTTACGGTTTGGGGCGGTGACATCAAAATCGGTTCAATTTTGAATCCCAACAGTTTATCGGAAGCCAGCGGGTGCGTAAATCCGCAGTAAAAGGGCGTCGTATCCTATTCCGTCACTTTTATAGACCGGGCCATGAACGTGGCTTTTGTCCAGGCTCCCTTACTGTCATTGGGATCATGGGTATAAAAGATCCAGAGTTGGGGAGCATTGCTTTGCTCCCCGCCTGTTTGTATCAGGCTTGGATATCTGACCCAATACTTTGGCCGCTCGTCCAGAGTGGCAAGCGGTGGTTGTGAAGGGTTCCACTCGACCAGGTTTGAGGAAATGCGAAACGCGATGGTATGTTCATTCGGGACCTGGTAGGCAAGAATCGCGCGGCGGCTGGTGGGATCGTAAATAATGGAGGGTGAAAATGCGCCGGTCAACACCTCTGAGTAGAGGCCCGAAGGTATGTTGTTATTAACATCGGTCGTGGCGGCAGGCTCGTCGAAGTTCCCGTTATAGTATTTCCGAAAAAGATAGGGAACGGCCGCGGTGTTGGTGTCATAGACGGCCTTGATCACGTCCGAGAGCCGCGCGCGGGCCACGGCCAGGCACTGATTGCCGCCGCACACGCCCGGAGCCTGGTCAATATAGAAGACGTAGAGATACGTCTTCTCCGGATCGGCATCATGTGGGCTGACTGGATTATATTTTTCATCGCCCAGTATGAACGGCCCGTTCCCTACCGAGAGCGACTTGGTGGGGAAGTGCCTGATCCAGAGTTTGCGGCTGGAATGCGGCTGAATGATCTGGCCAAGCTTCCGGAAGGTCTTGCCCTCATCCGTCGAGACCGCCAGCCCGAGAGTACCGAAAAAGAGATTGGCCAAGTTAGGACGCGGCTGGCCATACTGAAACTCGGCGTGATACGTCAGCAGAATAAACTTGTTCGGGCCATCGGTAATCTCCATGGCCGGTCCTCCGCCCAGGTAGTCACTGTCGTAGGCCCCGGTGACTCCGCGTGGCGTTAAATTGCCATGTTTGTTCAGAGGAAATAGAAGCGCACTGCAATCGGCTGAATTGATGTGGGTCGGATCGTTCGCATCCGGAACCAGCCGATAGATACCCTGTGTATTGGGAGTCCCCTTGCAAGTCGTGGAGTTGCTCTTGGCAGAGCCGAAGTAGAGGTATCCGTTCGGTTCTTTCACTGCTCCCATCACTCCGTCAACATATCCGAACTGGAAGCCGAAGTTGCAGCGCTCCTGGTAAGTGGAGACTACGCGACAAGCACTGAGCGCAAAGTGAAACTCGGCGGAACTGCCAGTAGAGCCCGGGCAGTCAGATTCCTGAATTGCACTGGTACAGGCAGGTTGTTGTGCAGCACAGATTCCAGCGCCCCACCCGACGATGACGGCAAGTAACAACGCAAGAGTAGCTCCCAACCGTCTCTGCTGATTCATATTTCCTCCTGTGCGTGATTTATGCGCACCAATCTCTGATTTGCTGGAGCTTATGGTAAGAACAACAAATTCTAAATCAGAGGACGCACGTTATAGGTCCTATGGCGCAGTAAGCAAGCCAATTAGCTATTCACGTGTATTCAGGTTTAAATCAGGAAATTCCTGAAATGGCACAAATACGTATCTCCAGCCGAGATCTGTAAACTTTTTTAGCGGCTAATGGCGCGATACTGGCTGGGTTCCCGGGCTTGGGGGAATAAACTCGCATCTGCATGAAACCTGAAACACTTACAGGGCTACAGTCACCATAAGGATGAGAACTTCTGTATTTTTTAACATTCCCGAAAAGAATCTTTGAGCGAGTGTTATTCTTTGTGCCCGGAGGGGAGCTATGCCGACAAAACCAAACCTGATTGGCCCGGGAGGAAGGCTCTTCGCCGAGCCCATCCCCGGCACGGATGAAGCCAGTTTTCGCGTGAGCAATACCAGCTCGCAGTATTACAACTCACCGTATTATCTGATGCACAAGAGCCAGGTGCAGCCTATACCGCCTGCCCACAAGAATGCGCCCATGCATTTGAATTTAGCTGACTTTGTCGGGCCACAGATCATTCAGAACATCGCAAACGCCGGCAAGATCAGTTTTCACTCCGTCGGCGATACCGGCGCAGCCAAGGTGAATCGCCAGCAAACCGCGGGTCAAGCCATCGCAAACGAGGCAAAAGTTTCGGACGCCATGGCGGCCGACCTCGCCGGCAACGCGTCGGATGCGCCTGCTTTCTTCTTTCACTTGGGCGATGTCATCTATAACTTCGGCGAAGCCCAATATTATTATGATCAGTTCTACGAGCCCTTCCGGGCTTATGACCGTCCTATCTTTGCGATTCCCGGAAACCATGATGGCTCTGTTTTCGGCCAGGGATCTTCCGCGCCTCAGGTGCCGACACTCACGGCGTTCTTAGACAACTTCTGCGCGACAAATGAGGGAGTTTCTCCTGATGCCGGGGGGCTGGTGCGAAGTGTAATGACGCAGCCGGCAGTCTATTTCACCTTGGATGCTCCCTTTGTCTCCGTGATTGGGCTCTACAGCAACGTGCTGGAGGGGCCGGGGGTGATCTCCTCGCAGGGCGGCCATTATCCTATTGTGGATGATCAACTGACATTTCTGAAAAGCGAACTGCAGCGCATCAAGCCGGACCACGATGCCGGGAAGCGCGCGCTGATAATTGCTTTGCACCATCCGCCGCTGTCAGCCGACGCCAAGCATGCCGGCTCTGACGGAGCGGAAAAAGATATCGATAATGCCTGCCAGCAAGCCGGCGTGTGGCCTGATCTCATGCTGTCAGGACATGCCCACCTCTATCAGCGGTTTACGCGCCGGGTTGCGAACAAGGAGATTCCATACATTGTCGCCGGCAGTGGCGGTTTTGCTGCCACCCAGCCACAAACTGCTTTAGGGAATGCGCCCATTACGGTGGGCGATCATACACTGGAGATTAATCCGCTGGTTGATTTTGGCTATCTCATCATCAGCACCGACGGGCACACCCTCACAGTCTCATTCCGCTCGCCGACTGGCAATGGCGTGCAAGAGCTCGATTCTGTGACGGTAGACATACAGAAAGGAAAAATCACAAGTTCCGGATCGAAAGGCGGCGGCAAGGCTCCTGGCGGTAAGCCCCCAGCAGGTAAGCCGCCGAAAGCGCCGAAGCCTCCGAAGAAAAAACCAGGAGGCAAGGCGCCGCACGCCGGAAAACCACACGCTGGGCATAAGCCGGCTGCTCCCAAAGCAGGGAAGCGCGGCCGAAAATAAGGTTGGCTGTATCACCTGTTCTGCGGTACGAGCGGCAAAGCATTTTTTACGCGAGGTGTTAGCGTGCGTAGGTTTCCAATTTCTTTGCGGCTTTCTTTACAGCAGGGGCCAGCAGTTCGCGCAGCCGGGGGAAGATAGCGTTAATCTCTTCCATGGAGACCGCACCTACCGAGAGCCGGAACCAGCCGGTATCTTCCTTCAGGCCGAAAGCCTGGAAGGGAACTACGGCGACTCCTGCTTCTTCCAATAGAAGCTGGCGAATTTCCTCGTTGGTTCGGATGACGTTTCCCCGAACATTTTTGCCGAAGAGGTCGAAGCGGGCGGAAAGATAAATAGCGCCTTGGGGAGCGACTGCGTCTACAGGGAATCCATCCTGCTTCATGGCTGAGAAGCCTTCGTACAGTGCATCCAGGCGGGTCTTGAGCTTGGTCTTCAGATCGGCTTGGAATGCCCTTATTTTTTCCGGATCATCAAGCAGCGCGGCCACTGCTACCTGCTCAGCTTTGGGGGCCCATGCGCCGATGTGGCCCAGGATGTCCATCATGTGCCTGCGAATCGCAGGCGGCATCACAGCCCAACCCACGCGCAATCCGGTGGCGCAGAAAGCCTTGGAGATTGCGTCCAGTAACAGCGTGTAAGGCGCAATTTCCGGGACCAGCTCCAGCGGCGTGACGTGCTTGATAGCTCCGTAGGTCAAGGTCCAGTAAACCTGATCGTAAACAAGATAAAGCGGACGCTCGCCGTCGCTGGCCTGGCGCCGTCTATTTTCCTGAAGCACTTCAAGCGAGATCTGGCGCAGAAGATTGCGATCAATCGCTGTGCCCGTCGGGTTCAAAGGCGAGTTGAGGCAAATCAGCCGGGCTTTCTTTAAATGCGGCCGCAGTTGCTCGATGGTAGGAAAAAAGTTCGATTCAGGTGCAACTGCGATCTCAACCGGCTGCGCCCCCGTGAGAAAAGCATAGTGGTTGTTGTTCCACGACGGCACAGGATACACCGCCACATCTCCCGGTGTGATCAGGGTCTTATACGCGCCATAGAGTAAAGGACGCGCACCGCCGGCAACCAGAACTGATTCCAGCGGAAACTTCAGCCCCAGCTCGCGCTCATACAAACGCACGACTGCTTCGCGCAGCGCCAGGACTCCATCCGAGGGCGGATAGTTGGTATGGCCCGCCGCCAGGGCTGCGCGGGTGCCTTCCAGCAGTTCGTGGGGAATTGGAAAGTACGCCGGATCGAAGTCGCCCACCGTCAAGTTGCAAAGCACTGCGCCCTTGGCTTTGAGGGCGCGAATTTGGGCTGAGATTTTGAGAATTTCTGAGCCGATGATGCCCTGGGCGAGAGAAGAAAGTCCGGCATCGGGATCGGGCACGGCAGAATACAGAGGCCCCACGTCCACCATGAATAAATTTTATCAGCGGGAGTCTTGACAAGATAAAGAATATTTATGCATACTATTGAATAAATATTCATGTCACCCGCAACCAAATTCGCACGTCAGAAATTGATCGTGGACGTGCTGCAGCACGGCCCGGCTGCCAACCAGGATGAGTTGCGCAAGGCGCTGGCCAAGCACGGCCTGAAGGTGACCCAGGCCACGCTTTCGCGCGATATCCACAAACTCGGGCTGGTGAAAACCACGGAAGGCTATGCGCTCTCCGGCAACGATCATGCGCCCGAGTCTGGGTTGCCGTCGGCCGCGCGTTTGCTGCGTGAGTTTGTGCTCGAAATCCGGGAGGCCCAGAACCTTCTGGTAGTGAAGACGAGTATCGGCAGCGCGCAGCCAGTAGCTGCTGCCCTGGATGCCGAAGGCTGGGAAGAAACCGTAGGCACCATCGCGGGTGATGACACCATCCTGATTATCTCTCCCGACAAGAAATCAGCGCACAAACTGGCAACCCGCATCCGGGAGATGATCGCCTGATGTCAGCCCCATTGCAAACCGCGGTTGTGGGCGCAACCGGCTACGCCGGCTTTGAGCTTGCGCGCCTGCTGATGCGGCATCCGCGATTGAGTACTCCTTTATTAATGCGGCGTGAGAGCGAGGAGTCTTCCAAGCCCGGAACACTGGCAGAGGTATTCCCTCATGTTTATGGAGAGCCGGAGTCTTCTCTGGAGCCGTTTTCCTGGTCAAAATTGAAGAATGCAGGCGTGTCAGTTTTATTTCTGGCCACGCCCCATGAAGCTTCGCGCGAGATGGTCCCCGAAGCCATTGATCGCGGCCTGCGGGTCATTGATCTCAGCGGGGCATGGCGGTTGAAGGTCGCAGCCAACCGCAAGGTCTATGCCTTTTCCGACGAAGGCTCGGAGGTTGCTACTGCCTTAATGCAGAAAGCTGTATACGGATTGCCAGAGCTGCGCCGGGCTGAAATTCAGCATGCGATTTTACTGGCGAATCCGGGTTGCTATGCAACCTCGGTCATCCTGGCGCTCGCGCCGCTGGTTTGTGCCGGAATGATTGACCGGAACCATGATGTTATTTGCGATTCTAAGTCTGGGGTCTCCGGGGCCGGCAAGCAGCCTACGGCCAAGACCCACTTTGTAGAGGTCGCCGATAACTTTTCTGCCTACTCGGTCTTCGGCCACCGGCATACCGGAGAAATTCTCGAGCAGCTTGGGTTCGCTTCCGGACAGCTTGTCTTCACGCCGCATCTTTTACCGATTCCGCGGGGCATTCTTTCCACGATTTATCTGCGGCTGGCAAATGAGTCGACGCCGCAACAGATCGAAGAGACCTTCCGCAGTTTTTATTCAGGCAAGCCGTGGGTCAGGGTCTTTGCGCAACCGCGATTGCCGCAAATCCAATTTTCACTGCGCACGAATTTTTGCGATATCGGCCTGACTTTGGCGCCCGACGGCAAACGGCTGGTGCTGGTTTCTTGTCTGGATAATCTTCTGAAAGGCGCCGCCGGGCAGGCGGTGCAGAACTTGAACCTGATGTTGGGATGGGACGAAAGAGAGGGGCTGAATTGAAAATTGTCATAAAAATCGGCGGGGTCGCACTGGACGACAGTAATCTTCGTCGCAACTGCGCTCGTGCTATTGCCTCATTGGCCCAGGACCACAACGTCGCGGTGGTGCATGGCGGAGGTGTGGCTTTGACCCGCACCCTGAAGCAATTGGGTAAAACCAGCGAATTCATCAATGGTTTGCGGGTCACTGATAGCGAGACCCGCGACGTCGCGCTCATGGTGCTGGCCGGGGGAGTCAATAAGCAGGTGGTGGCGGAGCTCGCTGCGGTCGGCTGTCAGGCGGTGGGAATGTGCGGCGGAGATGGCCTGTCTTTCCGCGCCCGCAAGAAGAACGGTACCGCCCATGACTTGGGATTCGTCGGCGAGATTTGCTCTACCGATGCACGCTGGATCGAAGCGGTTTGGGGTTATGGCGGTGTCCCGGTGATCTCCAGCCTGGCGCTGGGTGTGGATGGCCAGTACTACAACATTAATGCCGACCAGATGGCCGCTGCCTGCGCCGCCGCCTGCCATGCCAGTGCACTTATCTTTTTGACTGACGTTCCCGGAGTGAAAGATGCCAGCGGTGAGGTCATGCGTTGGCTCACGTTGAACGAAATCCCCACTCTGGTGGAGCAATCCGTTGTGTTCGGAGGCATGCTGCCCAAGCTTGAGGCATGTGGGGAAGCTTTGCGCAAAGGCGTAGGACGCGTGCGTATTTTGCCGGCCTTGCAAGCAGAAGTGTTGCCGCAGTTCTATCGCTCGAAAATTGATTTAGGAACCGAGGTAATGGTGGCATGAACCTGGAAGCAGTCATGAAAAGAGAAGCTGCCCTGCTGCTGCCTACCTACGATCGGTACAAGGTGCTGCTGCGCAAAGGAAAAGGTGTCTATGTGTACGACGCCTCAGGGCGCAAGTACCTTGATTTTCTCAGCGGCATCGGAGTGAATGCCCTGGGCTATGGACATCCCGCGATCGCCAAGGTCATGGCTCGCCAGTCTGAACTTTTGGTGCACTCCTCGAACCTGTTCTTCCATGAATATCAGGGCGAGCTGGCGGAGCGCTTGACCCGTCTCTCCGGCATGGACCGGGCTTTTTTCTGCAACAGCGGAACCGAAGCCTGGGAGTGCGCGCTCAAACTGGCGCGCGCCTATGCGCGCACACGCCGCAATGGAAGCAAGCCAAGCTGGCGCGTGCTGGCCATGGACAATTCTTTTCATGGACGCACCTTCGGTTCTTTGGCTACGACGGGACAGGCAAAATACCGCGATCCGTTCATGCCCTTGATGCCCGGAGTCGAGTTCGTGCACTACAACGATGTGGATGACCTGCGAAAGAAATTCGATTCCAGTGTTTGCGCCATCGGGCTTGAAGTCGTGCAGGGTGAAGGCGGCATTCGTCTGGTGGATAAGCAGTTCCTGCAAACGGCCAGAACTCTTGCCAACAAATATCACGCGCTGCTGATATTCGATGAGATCCAGAGCGGGTTAGGACGCACCGGAAAAATGTTCGCTTATCAGCACTATGGCATCTCGCCCGACGTCGTCACCATTGCCAAGCCACTCGCTGCCGGATTGCCCTTGGGTGCAGTGCTAACCAAAGAAGCGGTTTCCCGCAGCTTCCATCCTGGGATGCACGGCACCACCTTCGGTGGCGGGCCGCTGGCCTGCGCGGTTGCCATTGCATTCTTGCAGACGCTGGAGCGGGAAAAGCTGGTGGAGCATGCGCACAAGATGGGGAACTATCTGCGCGAACAGCTTGAATCACTGCAAGAGCGGCACAAGGCAATCACCGACGTTCGGGTGCTGGGCTTGATGGTCGGAGTGGAATTGAATTCCGGCGAGCTGGCCAAGACAGTTGTTAAAAAGATGATGGAGCGCGGCGTCATCATCAACCGGACCCACGAAAACGTACTGCGCTTCCTGCCGCCTTATGTGATCGGCAAAGCGCACGTGGATGAAGTCATAGAAAAACTGGATTTAGTTTTGGCAGAAGAGGAAGGTCAGATCAATACGAAAGCGCAGGGTAAGGCGCGGAGGAGCATAGCAAGTTGAAAACACAAACTGTTAAATCATCTGCGGTCATGGCGGTTCCCGGGCAGAGGCCGCAATGGTCTAAAGACCTGATTTCCATCGCAGACCTGGGGCCCGAGGGCGTCAAAGGCATACTTGATTTGACCATGCTGGTCAAAACACGCCCGGCAGATTTCCGCCGGTCGCTCGCGGGAAAACAAATCGTGCTGTTTTTCGAGAAGCCTTCGCTGCGCACCCGCATCACCTTTGAAGCCGGGATGAACGGCCTGGGAGGCACATCGCTCTTCTTCGACCAGACCAACGCCCGCCTGGGCGCGCGCGAAAAGCTCAGCGATATCGCCCATAACCTGGAGCGTTGGGTTGATGGTGTGGTGTTGCGCACCTTTGAGCACACGACCGTTACGGAGATGGCGCTGCACGCGGGCATCCCGGTCATCAACGGGCTAAGCAGTCTGGAGCATCCCTGCCAGGCCCTGGCAGACTACTTCACGCTGATGGAAAAGTTTGGAGACCTTAAAAAAATCCGCCTGGCTTATGTGGGAGACGCCAACAATGTGGCGCACTCGCTGATGCTGACCGCCGCTTGCCTGGGCTCGAAGATCACGGTGGCGACGCCCAAAAGTTACAACCCCGACCCCCACATCCTGAGCACAGCTTTGGAGATCGCCTCCGAAACGGGAGCCTCAATTGAAGTGACTCACGACGCGCGCGCGGCCGTCAAAGACGCGGACGCGGTTTATACCGACGTTTGGGCCAGCATGGGGCAGGAGAGCGAAGCAGAAAAGCGCAAGAAGACATTTGCTCCCTATCAGGTCAATGAAGAGCTCTTCGCGCAGGCTGCTCCTCATGCGGTATTCATGCATTGCCTGCCTGCCCATCGTGGAGATGAAGTCACAGATGAGGTCATAGATTCGTCCCGGTCGGTAGTCTTTGACCAGGCAGAAAATCGCATGCACGCTCAAAAAGCAGTCATGCTCATTTTATTAGGCGGAGAAATCAAACGCTCTCCGCAGAGGAGCGCACATGTCTGAAAAAGTTGTTCTTGCATATTCCGGGGGGCTCGATACTTCCATCATCATTCCATGGTTGAAGGAAAACTACGGCTCCGAGGTGATCGCCATGGTCGGCGATGTTGGCCAGGGAGACGACATCGAAGCGGTTGTGAAGAAGGCCTATGCCACCGGGGCATCCAAGGTCGTGGTGGAAGATATGCGCGAGGAATTTCTCACCGGCTATGTGTTTCCCGCCATCATGGCCGGGGCCGTCTACGAACATAAATACCTGCTGGGCACTTCTCTCGCACGCCCCGTCATCGCCAAGCATCAGGTGCAGGTGGCTTTGCGCGAAGGGGCTACCGCTGTGGCCCACGGTTGCACCGGCAAAGGCAACGATCAGGTGCGCTTTGAGCATGCCTATCAGGCCCTGGCGCCACATTTGAAGATCATTGCACCCTGGCGCGAATGGGATTTGAAGTCGCGTGAAGACTGCCTCGACTATGCCGAGAAACGCAAGATACCCGTCGCTGCCAGCCGGGAGAAGATCCACAGCCGCGACCGCAACATACTGCACTTGAGCCATGAAGGCGGCGAGCTGGAAGATCCGGCGAATAAGCCACTGGAAACCACGTGGCAGATGACGCAATCGCCCGAGGCTGCGCCCGATAAGGTAGAGCGGGTTGAGATTGGCTTTGCCGCGGGCGTTCCCGTTTCGGTCAACGGCAAGCAGATGGACCCGGTTTCGCTCTTGCAGCAATTGAATGAGATCGGCGGGCGCAACGCCATCGGCCGGGTTGATCTGGTGGAAAACCGCTTTGTGGGCATCAAGTCGCGGGGCTGCTATGAGACTCCAGGCGGAACTCTGTTGCTCACCACGCACCGTGAGTTGGAGGCTTTGTGCCTTGATCGCGACCTCATGCACTTCAAGCTATATGTCGCGTTGAAATATGCAGAGCTGGTTTATTACGGCCTGTGGTTCACGCCATTACGCGAGTCGCTCGATGCCTTCGTCGCCAGCACACAAGGCGAAGTTACCGGATCGGTTGCGCTCGATCTATATAAAGGTAATGTCTCCGTTGCCAGCCGCACCTCGGATTACTCGCTCTATCGCACCGACCTGTCTTCGTTCACCATGGGCGAGAGTTACGATCAGAAAGACGCAGCGGGGTTCATCCGCATTCTCGGATTGCCCTCCCGTTCACGCGCTCTGCTGAGACACGAGGTCACAGTCCCATGAAGATGTGGTCGGGCCGGTTTCGCCAGCCGCTTGATCCGGAGTTTGAGCGCTGGCAGCGGTCACTCCCGTTCGACCGGCGATTAGTCAATGAGGAAGTTGCCGCCAGCGGCGCGCATGCTCGTGCGCTGCAGAGGATTGGTGTGCTCTCTGACAATGAGTTGGCTTCCATTCTGCAGGGATTGGAAGCAATTCTGTCAGCCGCGCAGAAGCCGGAGTATTTCAATGACGAGGAAGCGGAAGACATCCATCATTTTGTCGAGAAACGCCTCGTCGAGTTAATCGGGGAGACCGGATACAAGCTGCACAGCGGCCGCAGCCGCAATGAACAGATTGCCACCGACCTGCGGCTTTACATCCGTAAGACAATTGATGAGCTGCAGATTTTGCTGCTGGAGTTGCTCGATGTTGTAGTGGCGCGCGCTGAAAAATCCGGGAATTCCGCCATGCCGGCCTACACCCATCTGCAGGCTGCCGAGCCGGTGCTGGTGGCGCATTGGCTACTTGCCTACGCAGAAATGTACTTGCGGGATTTCACCCGCCTGGCTGATTGCCGCCAGCGGTTGAATTTTTCTCCGCTGGGGTCGGGCGCAATTGCTGGAGCGCCGCTGGCGTTGGATCGGGAAGCCATAGCACAGGAACTTGCCTTTACCGCGCCCGCAGCCAACAGCATGGACGCAACCAGCGACCGCGACTTTGCCATTGAATTCGCACAGGTGCTCTCACTGCTGTTCATGCACCTGAGCCGCTGGGCGGAGGAGATGATCCTGTTTTCATCGCAGGAGTATAGTTTTGTTCGCCTGCCGGAAAGCTATTCCACCGGCTCGAGCGCCATGCCGCAGAAGAAGAATCCTGATGCGTTGGAACTCATTCGCGGCAAGGCGGCACGCATGTTGGGGAATGCCGTGTCATTGCTGGTGACGCTCAAGGGATTGCCCCTGGCCTACAACAAAGACTTGCAGGAGACCCAGGAGCCGGTTTTTCTTGCCGCCGAGACTGCAGTGCAAAGTCTCAAGACGGCAATCGGTTTCATGCGCCAGGTCGAGTTTGATTATGAGCGCATGCAGAGCGCGGCCCAGGCGGGATTCATGAATGCCCTGGCGGCTGCGACCTACCTGGTTAACAAGGGAGTTTCCTTCCGAAAAGCGCATGAGCACATTGGCAATGCAGTCTGTTATTGTCTGGAAAAGGGTTGTGAATTGCGAGACCTTTCGTTGCCAGAGCTGCGCCAGTTTAGTCCCGAGTTCGCAGAAGACTTTTATTCCTGCCTGGGTTTGGATGCCGTGCTGGCATGTCACAACGTGACCGGAGGCACGCATCCGGCGCGAGTGCGTGAAGCGCTGGCCAAGGTGCGCCAGCAGATTTCGCTCTTGAGTGGAGAAGTTCATGCACACGCGTAGAGCCATTCTGCCCGATGCCGAGCAGATACATCATCTCGTCGAAAGCTTTTCCCAGGCCGATACGCTTTTGCCGCGCCCACTCGCGGAAATCTGCGAGAACATTCGTGACTTCCACGTCGTTGAAGATGACGGCAACATTATTGGATGCGGCGCCCTGCACCTGTATGGAGTGCACCTGGCGGAGATTCGTTCGATTTGCGTGACCCCCGAACTGCAAAAAAGAGGCGCGGGTACACTTTTAATCGAGGCCTTGCTGGCTGAGGCCGATCATCATCACGTAAGTTGCGTCTGTTTGTTTACGCTCATTCCTTCATTCTTTGCGCACTTCGAGTTCCGTGTGGTGACGCGCGAAGATATACCCGATAAGTTGTATAAAGATTGTTTGCTTTGTCCTAAGCTGCACGCGTGCGATGAAATCGCCATGGTGCGTGGTGAGCTTCCTAAATTTGCGATTCTCGGGAAAGTTCCCGTGAATTTACCGCTGGTCAAGCTAGGTGCATGAACCAAGACCACGAACCTCAACTCCATATCCCTCGCGGATTCTCATTTTCTGCTGCTACCGCCGGCATCAAAGCCAGCGGCAAGCCTGACTTGGCCTTGGCCATTGCCGCGAAAGGAACATCTGCAGCCGCCGTGTTCACCTCGAACCGCGTAGTCGCCGCTCCCATTGAGGTAGGCCGGGAGCACTTGGCGTGGTCCCGCGGAAAAATCCGGGCCGTGGTGGTCAATTCCGGCAATGCCAACTGCGCCACCGGAAAGGCCGGATATGCGGCCTGCAAGCAGATTTGTTCTGTAATTGGCGAGAATGCTGGTGTGCCCATCCAGCAGGTTTTTCCTTCCTCGACAGGGATCATTGGCGTGCCTTTTCCGGCAGAAAAGATTCTGGCCCATCTTCCGCAACTGATGGCGCAAGCCGAGGCCAGTGAAAAAGCTGTCCGGGCTTTTGTGGGCGCCATTATGACTACCGATCTGCGTCCCAAGCTGGCTTCAGCCCAATTCAAATTTGCGGGCAAACCCATTTCCATTTTGGGAATTGCCAAAGGCGCAGGCATGATCCATCCTCAAATGGCCACCATGCTGGTCTATCTTTTTACGGATGTCCAGGCTTCGCCCTCGCTGCTGAAGACTCATCTGCGTGAGGCAGTGGATGGCAGTTTAAACTGCATCTCCATTGACGGAGATACTTCCACCAACGATACTGCATTGCTTCTAGCCAGCGGCTCGAGTGGTGTAGCATTGCAATCCGCTTCGGCCCGCGCAAGGTTTCGAGATTCGCTGGCCGAGGTCTGCCGTTCGCTGGCGACGCAAATCGTGGCCGATGGCGAAGGCGTGCGGCATGTTGTGCGTTTACTCGTGCAACAGGCGCGTAGCGGGGAAGAAGCCGACCGCGTGGCCCGGACAATTGCGCATTCTCTATTGGTGAAGACGGCGTGGGCGGGAGCAGATCCAAACTGGGGACGCATCCTCGCCGCCATCGGCAACAGCGGGGTTCGGCTGGACCCGGCGCGGGTGAATATTTTCTTCGGAAAGCAGCAGGTTTGCCGCAAGGGAGAAGCCGTAAGCTTTGATGAGCATTCGGCGCATGTTTATCTGTCGCAACCTCGCTACGAGATTACGATTCAGTTAGGACGCGGCAAGAGCCACTGCGAATTTCTTACCTGTGACCTGACCACCGAATACGTTCATATCAATGCGGATTACTCGACTTAATCCAAAATTCCGCGAACAGATCCCGTAGTTACCACGTATAGTGCACCGTGTATGTAATGATCTTCTCCCCGTCCGCCGGAATGTGCACCCGGAACTCGCCGGTTTGCCCGTCTGTTTTATTGAACGTATCGGATTGCTTCACCAGGTCCCAGTTCTTGCAGCGATAGAAATGCTCGACTACCCGTATATCTGCCGCTTCTTTTTTATGATTACGCACGTGGATCTCAAAGGATTCATCAATCCAATGTTTGTCATCCAGGCGCCTGTAATCGGTCTGACGGCGTTCACCTTTTATGTCAAAAGCATTTCCGGTAAATATACGCAGGGTTTCATCTGCCGGGGTGTGAGAGATTACATTTTCACCGGTAAATTCCAGTTGTCCATCTTCGTCGCGGCGATAGAAGCGGACGTGGCCCTTAGGCAAGGGCATGCCGAGATGATTAGCCTTTGAGTTCACGATCTCCTGCATCACCCAGATGTCAGGATTTGATTCGGTGCCGTAGCTTTGGTCGGTACGGAATTGCTCGGGGCTGTAATACTGGTAGCGATTGGAATCAATTTTGGCGCCGTCATAGACGTAGACGCGTTGCGACTCCACGCCCGCCGCGCGGATGAATTCCACCTGCTTGTTCTCGCGGTCGCGCAGGGTGACAAGCCGCGGCAGCGTGTAGAGGTGATATTCATCGAAGGCCTTTTCTTTTACCTGCGGACCTATCTCATCCCGCGACGGTGCTCCGTTGATGGTATACGCCTGGAAAGCCGGAGATCCAGGCTGCACCTTGTTCACATCCCCAGCCATTAGCTTGATCTTGGCGTGTTCAAAAGTTTTTCCGCTCTGGTTATCCATCGTGACCCAGCCCACGACGTCGAGGATATCTCCTTTTGGAGGAGCCACCACGTTGTAATCGGCGTGCCAGTTCATGCCACCGGTTACGTAACTGAGTTCACCCGTTGTCTTTCCCGCTTTGTCGGAGCGCAGAACCCAATCGAGGGTGGGTTTCATGATGGTGTCATCGCCGAGAGTAGGGAAGAGGGGCTTCCCTGGCAGTCCAAAGCGTAGTTGTCCGTCCACTTCAATGATCGGGTCTCCATTTCCCGTGGCCGGGTTGGAGTAGGCCATCTGCTGCTGATAATACTGGTTGTCATAGCTCTGAAAGGCGTCGGTGTGCGGGACGTATCCGCTGCGAATAATTTTGCCTTTCACGATTTCGGTTTTCCCGTCGTGTTGCACTTCAAAATCCAGGACCTTGCCTTCATTGAGAGAAAGCAGCAAAGGCTCAGAAAGTGGATCGTTGCGGTAATTCTGTTCCAGAATATGCAGCTTGTAGGCGCCCGAGGGATCGCGCAACATGACCGAATCCGGCTCTACATGCGCCGTGGTCTCGGAGAAGCGCACATGGTTCAATCCCGGCTGCAGGTCGAGTGGGATGGGTTGGCGCACAACCGCGAAGTTCTGGTTATAAATCGTGACTGCCAGTTCGCTGCTGTTGCCCTCTTCCTCGGCGTCCCCGGCAAAATGGGCCATCAGAGTGGCCGCGAATCCGATCACAGTGATGCTGGCTAGAAACACGAATACGAGCACACGTCTGCTTTTCATCTCATCTCCCGATACCTCAAATAGACACTTTCAGAGCGTCCAAGGTTCCCATTGATTAGAACGCCAGAGCGGGCCCGACTTGCAAGAATAAAATCCGTCCTTTATCGCTTCGGCTCGACGACCACGGCCGTGCCATAACACAAAACCTCGGTTACGCCCTGCATAACTTCGGTCGCGTCATAGCGCACGCCCACAATGGCGTTCGCGCCAATCTGGACGGCATGCTGGATCATGAGTTCATAGGCGTCATTGCGGGCCTTTTCGCATAATTCCGTATAGAGAGTGATATTTCCGCCAATCAGGGTTTGCAAGCTTGCTCCAATGTTTCCCAGCACGGAGCGGGAGCGGACAATGATTCCGCGCACCACGCCCAGGTTGCGGGCTACAGAATAGCCATTCAGTTCAAAAGTAGTTGTCGTCATCGTATGAGGGATCATGGTTTTCCACTCTCGCGCACATGGTACAGTCTTAGGGACAACGAGTACAATCCCAATGCAAGAGTTTTTTCGTCCGGCTGTGGTGACATCCGCAGCCATTCTTTCGGTACGGGAGCTGGAAAATGGCGCTTGTCTTACGTCCGTTGAGCCTCGGCGAAATGATGGATCGGACCTTCAGTCTTTACCGCGATCACTTCAAACTATTCGTGGGGATTTTCGTTGTTCCCCAGATCGCAACTTTCGCGGTCAGTTTTGGAATGCAGGTCATTTCACAATCGGCGACTTCGTCATCTGCCACAGCGCCAATTGCCGCCGTTAGCGTGTTACTCTACCTGCCGATCTTTCTTGCCGTCATACTGGCCACGTATGCTCTGAGCCAGGCGGCGACAGTATATGCCGTTTCGCAGGTATATCTTGAGCGGCCCACGACAATCAGCCAGTCTTACTCGTTTATCAAAGGCCGCTTCTGGAGCATTTTGGCGGTAATCGTGCTGGTGTTCTTGGCCGCAATGGTGGGGGCCATGGTCGGAGTGATCGCGCTGCTTATAGGAGCGATTGTGATTCCTGTACTTATCGTTTTGTACAGTTCGCTGGCGGTGCCCGTAACGGTTTTGGAAGGACGCGACCCCATCGAATCCATCAAACGTAGCTACAATCTTGTGAAAGATGACCTGGGAAGGATTTTCGTCGTCTGGCTTTTATTTACGGTAATCCGTACTGCTGCGAGCTACCTCGTCGCGATTCCGACCTTCGTTCTTACGATAATGTTTCAGCGGCATGGACAAGTGCCCCTTTGGTTCAGTGCGGTGAGCGGTCTTGCAGGTCTCATCGTGGGAAGCATCGTAGGGCCGCTCCTCACCATCGCTCTCTCCATCGCCTATTACGACGAGCGCGTACGCAAAGAAGCTTTCGATATGCAATTTATGATGGCGGCAATTGACCACAGCACCATTTCGACGGCTGACAGTTCCCTGGTTCCTCCTTCAGTGTGAGTTCGCGGCATGTTGAACTGAATGGCTGCTCTACAGCCTGCTTTTCCACTCGCGCGCGCGTGGTACAGTCTTAGGGACAACGAGTACAATCCCAATACAAGAGTTTTTTCGTCCGGCTGTGGTAACATCCGCAGCCATTCTTTCGCTACGGGAGCAGGAAAATGGCGCTTGTCTTACGTCCGTTGAGCATCGGCGAAATGCTGGATCGGACCTTCAGCCTTTACCGCAACCACTTTAAACTCTTTGCGGGGTTGATGGTGTTACCGCAACTCGTGATCTTCGCCATGTCCTTCGGAGTGGTCCTCATTCCCGCCCTCGTTACTTCGGTCGGGGGCAGTTCTTCGTCTGCCGCTGTCATCGGGATGATGGGCGTCCTGATCTATTTTCCTGTTCTTCTGGTGGTCAATTTGATTGCATATGCGATGGCCCAGGGCGCGACCGTCTACGCCGTGTCTCAGGTTTATTTGGAACGCAACACCACCATCAGCGCGTCGTATGCGTTCGTACGTGGCCGTTTCTGGTCCGTTCTCTTCGTTGCCGTGTTGACTTCTCTCGCTGTCGGTTTCGGCCTCCTCGCCTTTATCATCGGGGCGCTGTTCGCCGCCCTCTTTTGTTCGTTGGCGGTCCCAGTCACAGTTTTAGAAGGGCGAGACGCAATTGAATCCATTAAGCGTAGTTTTAATCTTGTCAAAGATGATCTGGGCCGGATTTTTCTGATCATGTTTGTATTTGTGTGTATTCAGTATGCGGTCAGTTGGGCGATTGCCATTCCGGCGGTCGCGCTTGCGGCACTGCTTCCTTCGCACGGCCAGGCCCAGCTTTGGGTGAATGGCCTGATGTATTTTGGAAATTTTGTCTCCGGCTGCCTGGTTTCGCCGCTTCTTTACATCGCTCTCTCGATCGCTTACTACGACGAGCGCGTGCGCAAAGAAGCTTTCGATATGCAATTCATGATGGCGGCAATTGACCGCAACGCCATGGCGGGTGCGGCGGTGGCGGCGAGTCCCCTGGTTCCTCCTTCAGTGTGAGTTCACGGCATGTTGAGATACCCGCGCGAGTCTATCTTGAACTTTAAATGGGCGTTTTGGCTCGTTGTTTGCATTGCTTTTCATCTAGGTGCTCTTTTGTCTCCGCTGGCTGCGCAAGGCAGCACGGCCAATGTTGATCTGATTACCTATCGTGCGGAATTGGACCGTCTCGCTGCGGATGTTAACCGTCTGGAGCAGCATCCCGAAGAAGGGCAAGCGATACGAGATGCACTGCCGAAGAAATGGATTGTCAACGACCAGGGCACAACCTATGAAGTTTCCACAGCGCGCCTGGCAGAAGATCTGGAGCAGTGGCAAAAAGACAAGGGAAAAGGTTCTCTCGACTCCTTGAAGCGCCGCATTCAAGCGTTGCAGGCGGAAGCTGACGCATTCACAGCAGGGCTTTCACCTTCCAGCAACGCACGGCAAAAGTTGCAACAGATTCTGAGCCGCAAGGAATTCGGCTCAGCCGACGGTCCCACCTGGCTTGATCGTGCATTGGGGAAAATAGCGCAATGGATCGATCGACTGCATCTTCATTTTCCCTCTTTCGGGCGGGCGAAATTTCCCTCTTGGACTGGCTGGCTCATTATTTCGATCGTTATTGCCGGCGTCTGTCTCGCGCTGGCGTTTGTCGTGTGGAAATTGATTACGCGCACGCAGGAAAATTTGGAATTAAATCTCTCAGGAGGAGAGCAATTTCATAAGCAATCACGCGAGTGGGTGGCTGATGCGTTGGCTGCCGCTCGTCGCGGAGATTATCGTAGCGCGATTCGTTGCGCCTATTGGGCCGCGGTCTTTCGCCTGGAGGAGCTTGGACGCTGGGCCCCGAATCGTACCTTGACCCCCCGCGAATATTTGCGCATGTTGCCCCGGGACCATTTTCAGCGCCCCCTTCTCGCCGACCTCACGCAGCGTTTTGAACTCACCTGGTACGGTTATGCCGTGGCCACTGCCCGTGATTTTGATCAAGTCACAGAACAACTGGAGAAACTCGGATGCCTGGCCCCCTCAGCCGCGGCGACACAAAAATCCTGATCTGCGCCGGTGCTGTTCTGGTGCTGTTGATCGTCACTGGCGTGCTGTTTCCATCTCCGGAGGAAGACACCACGCCTTTCCCCTCCAGCTATGCGGCCGGTTCCAATGGTGGCAAGGCAGCTTATCTGTTGCTGCAGGATCTCGGATATTCCATCGAGCGCTGGGAGTCGCCGCTGGAAAATCTTCCTTTACCCGAAGATACGGCTACCGTGCTGGTCTTGGCGGACCCGGTTGAAAGCATCACCTCGCGAGACCGGGAGACGCTCGAATCCTGGCTGCAACGCGGCGGCATCGTCCTGGCCACCGGCTACCGGGCCAGTACCGCGCTTCCCGAACACGCGACCAAATTCGACTACGAGTTTGAATGGAAAAAATTCTCTGCTGGAGCTCCGAGTGATTTGAATCGCGGCATTTCTCAGATCACCATGAAACCTGAAGGTTATTGGGAGACAAAAACGGCTTCTGAGCCTGTTATCTTTGGCGATGAAGATCATGCCGTCGTGGTTTCTTATGCCCACGGTAAAGGGCGCGTGATTTGGTGGTCCGGTTCGACTCCACTGACCAATGCCGGGTTGAAAGAAGCAGGCAACATGGAGCTGTTGCTGAATTCGCTGGGTCCCGCGCAAGGCCGGCGGATTCTTTGGGACGAATATTTTCACGGCGAACGCCCCGGCTTGACAGCGTATTTTGCGGCTACGCCCTTGATTTGGGGGGCGCTGCAGTTGGGCATTGGCCTGCTGGCAATTTTCTTCACCTACTCGCGACGTAGCGGGCTGGTGAGGCCGCTGGTGCCGGAACCTCGCCTCTCGCCCCTCGAATTTGTGGATAGCCTGGGCGGGCTCTATGAGCGCGCGCACGCGGCTTCGGCGGCAGTCCAGGTGGCCCACCAGCGCTTTCGTTATCTGTTGATCAAGCGGCTGGCGTTGGCCAGTACCACCAGCACCAAGGACCTCAATAACGCCGTCCGTGAGCAGATGGGTTGGCGAGAACCTGGATTTGTAGAGACAATGTATCGTTGTGAACGCGCAGCCCTCGATCCCGAGCTGAGCGAGCATGAAGCTGTGCAGCTTGTACAGGCATTACAGCAGTACACCCGGGTGTTGCGTCTTTCACCGCGCACTCTGAAGGAGAAAACCGGATGGAAGCAGCCGGCAACGCAATAAGCAGCAATGTCGAATCGGTAAGCAAGCTGGCGGCGCATGTGCGCGGCGAGCTGGGCAAGGTCATCGTAGGGCAAGAGGCCACAATTGATCAGTTATTGCTGGTCATTCTGTGTGGAGGTCACGGGCTGGTCGAGGGCGTGCCCGGATTGGCGAAAACCCTGGCCGTCAAAGCCCTGGCGCTCCTGCTGCAATTGGATTTTCAGCGCGTGCAGTGCACCGCCGACCTCATGCCGGCCGATGTTCTGGGCGCCAATATATTCAACATGGGCGCTTCGAGTTTCACGCTCCATCGCGGTCCGGTATTCACGGACTTGCTGCTGGTAGATGAAATCAACCGCACCCCTCCGCGGACGCAGGCGGCCCTGCTGGAATCCATGGAAGAGCGGCAGGTCACGATTGACGGAGCGCGCCATCCACTTTCCAGCTTCTTTACCGTATTCGCCACGCAGAACCCGGTGGAGTTTGAAGGGACCTATCCTCTGCCCGAGGCCCAGCTCGACCGCTTTTTGATGAAGATCCTTATCTCTTATCCCGGGGCCGATCAGGAGGTGAGAATTCTGGAGAATTATCAGAATGGCTTCGATGCGCGTGAATTGGAAAAAGTCGGCTTGGTGACGGTTGATTCCAGTCTGCTGACTGCTGCCCGCCGGGAGGTAGCACAAGTGAAAGTCGAACCCGCGCTCTTCCGTTACATTACAACTCTGGTGCGTCGCACCCGCGAATGGCCGGCGCTGAGCCTGGGAGCAAGTCCGCGTGCAGCCATCAGCCTGATGATGGTGGCCAAAGCCATCGCAGCCATGGATGGCCGGCCTTATCTAATTCCTGATGATGTGAAGTCGGTAGCGCCTCCAGTTTTGCGCCACCGGATCATGCTCAAACCCGAAGCTGACTTGGAAGGCGTAACCGCCGATCAGGTCATCCGCGACGTAATTGCAGCAGTGGAAGTTCCCAAATAAATCCCCAATTGCGCCGCTTGGGGCGCACGGTGGGAGCCCCGGCCTTTAGGCCGGGGTAAAGGTTCTTAAAATTTTGGGCTTTAGCCCCGGCTTTTTTAAGTTAGAACAATTTCATGAACCCTCGTCCTCAACTCGTGCCGGCAACGGTTTCTATGATGGCGTTTCCCGCGACGCGCTTGCCGGGGGCTTTTGGCGCGCGCTTTTACACCCTGTTGATCGTCGGACTGGCATGGCTTGGCCCCACCTGGATTGACCACCGCTTTCTCTACGGAATGTTCCTGTGGGATGCGCTGGTTTTCGCAGCTTGGTTCTATGACCTTCGCCAGATGCCGCGTCCGGGGCAGTTGTTCGTAAGCCGCGCGTGGCATGCGCCGGTCAGCCTCGACAGCGAAGGCAAAGTGACCATCAAGATCCTCAATCGCGGACGGGTAGGAATCCGCGCCCGCGTGACCGACGACATTCCCCTCCAACTTCGCCGCCTCCCGCCAGAGATCGAGATCAAGGCTGCTCCCGGGAAGGAGGGCGAGGCCAGCTACAACATTCATCCGCGAGAGCGCGGAGACGCGCAACTGGAGGGTGTATTTTTACGCTATCAATCAGGACTCCACATCGCTGAGCGCTGGGCCAAGGTCAAACTCAACCAGACGGTGCGGGTCTATCCCAATCTGGAAGAAGCCAAAAAGCACACCATCTTCCTGCTGCGCAGCCGGCAGGTAGAGCAGGAGCGGCGCCTGCAACGCCGGCGCGGACTGGGTCGTGAATTTGAGAGCCTGCGTGAATGGCGCGATGGCGATGAACTGCGCGACATCTGCTGGACGGCCACTGCCCGCCGCGCCAAACCCATCACCAAGATTCACCAGGTAGAACGGAGCCAATCGGTCTGGATTGTCGTGGATGCCGGCCGCCTGCTGCGGGCGCGCGTAGGCAGCCTCAGCAAGCTGGATTACGCGGTGAACGCCGCGCTTACGCTCGCGCATGTGGCCATGTTTTCCGGCGACAAAGTCGGTTTGCTCGCCTATGGCCGCAAGCCACAACAGCATCTCAACGCCGCCCGCGGCCCGGCCCACATGCGGGAATTCATGGAGCGGCTGGCGATCGTGAAAGAAGAAGCCTTCGAAGCAGACCACTTCCGCGCCGCGCAATTGTTATTGCGCGATCAGAAGCGGCGCTGCCTGATCGTATGGTTGACTGACCTGGCCGAAACCGCCATGACGCCGGAGGTCATCGACAGCGCTTATCAGATGATGCCGCGCCACGTCGTGCTTTTCGCCGCCATCGCGCAGCCCGAACTCGGCGAGTTGGCTGAAACCGCTCCTGAGACCCCACGAGATCTTTACCGCCACACCGCCGCGCTCGAAATGGTGCAGCGCCGCGATCTTCTTCTTGCTCGCCTGCGCTATCGCGGCGCCCTGGCGATGGAATTCGCCCCCGGCAAGCTTTCCACCGCGCTAGTCAATCATTACCTGGATATCAAAGAGCGCAGCCTGATTTAAAAACCGGGGTGCCCATACACGCGCCATCAATCACTACCTGGATATTCGCGCGAATTCCTTTCTAGTCTGTCATCCTGAGCCGCGCTTTTGCGGCGAAGGACCTCCGATGGAGATTGGAACCACAAGCGGCTTCAATCGGACTGTTGGAAACGACTGCGCTCCGGTTCATTGGGATGCCTCGCTGCCCTGTGAGCGAAGCGAGCAACAAACAGTGGGAGCCCCGGCCGGGGTGCCCCATACGCGCGCCAAGCGCGTGTGGGAAAATTCATCGTGCTCGAGAATACACCTCATGATGTAGATGAGACTTGAAACTCGAAACCTGAAACTCTCCCAAAATGTCCATCCTTTAGTGCCATCGTGATACCACTATGGCACCATAATGTTCATTCCACCAAATCCATGCCATCCTATCTGATGTACCGGAAAGGAGGTACAAGAAATGGGCATTAAAGAACTCTTCAGCAACAAACCCCGCTGCCAGCACTTCAGCGAAGACGGCAGCCGCTGTAAAGCCGATCCCCAGACCGGCAAGCCCTATTGCTTTTTCCACGACCCCGGCCAGAAAGAAAAACAAGCCGCAGCCCGCAAGCAAGGCGGCCAGATCCGTAGCCGTCCGCCTGAGGTCATCCTGCCGCCCGGCTTCAAGCCCGGCCCCCTGAAAGATCTCTCCCAGGTTCACGAGCTTCTGGAAAACATCGCCAACTACGTCTGCAGTGGAGAAATGGACCTGCGCACCGGCCGCTTCCTCTGTCACCTCGGCAATTCCGTACTCGCGGTCCTGAAAGAACGAACTCGCGAGCAGCGCCGGGCCTCCGGCGAAGCCGCCCGCGCAGGCAAAAAACCGCACTATGACCGCGTCAGCCTGAATATCACCCCG
>DATHMF010000029.1 GCA_035487355.1 Terriglobales bacterium
AAGACGCTATTGCGTCCTGCGAACTGAAGTCGACGACGGATCCAGAGCTGCTGATCGACGCGCTTACTGGACCCCTGTTCTTCCGATGGCTGCAGGGACACGCTCCGCTTGATAAAGGCTTTGCGAAAAGCATCCTTGACAGAGTGATTCCCGCCTTTCAGCCACACTGATCAAGCTCCGACACATTCGGAGCCGAAGCAGTTCTTAGTTCTCGCTTCGCGCTTCTCAGATTATAATTACGCGCATTGATCCCAGGAAGAAAAAGGAGATTTGATTATGGCGACCGCCGCGGCAGCGTTTGCTCAGATTGCAAACGAATGTGAAAGAGAAGGGCTCACGCCCCAGAACAGCGAACGCATTGGACAAGAGATCGCCAAGAGTTTCAACCTGCAACCCGATGAGGTAGGCATTCTCAAGTTGGAGAAGCAAACCCTGATTTTTGTATATCCGGCCAAGCTGCACATGGTGGGCAGCATTCCGTTGAACACCTCAGGCTCGGTTGCCTCGCGCACGGCCACTTCAAAACGCGCCGAGGTCATTAATGCTTTTGCACAGGCCAAGCACGTCAGCGTCTTCGAATCTATAGACCTGAAGGTCCCGGCAGGCGATAGGGCGGGACATACGATCCAGAAACTGATGGCCGCACCGGTGATAGGCCCGGAAGGCACGCTGGGGGTCATCGAGGTTTGCCGCAAAGGGCAGTCTGCCCCTGCCGCCGGCGCTGATTTCTCTCCGGCTGATCTGCAAAAGCTGGCAAGCATTGCCAATGCGTTAGGAAAATGCTTTAAGTAGCAGTACTCAGTACTCGGTACCCAGTACTCAGTTGCGCTGTCTCAAGACCCTAGTCTGCACCTATCGCTGGTTCTTGTACCATTCCAGGAATTTTCTGAAGGCCTGGCCACGGTGGCTCACTTTGGCCTTTTCAATCGCAGTCAGCTCGGCCGTGGTTTTGCCTAACTCGGGCAGATAGAAGAGCGGATCGTATCCAAAGCCATTTTCGCCACGAGGCGCATACAGAATTGTTCCGCGTACCTCGCCCTCGAAAGTTTGCAGAATCCTTCCGTCTCGTGCAGCGGCGAGCGCGCAGACAAAACGTCCGGCCCGCTTTTCCTGCAGTACTTTGGCCAGTTCACGCAGGAGCCGCCGATTGTTGGCCTCGTCGATGGAATGGGAAAAGGAAGCGTAGGCAGTTTTGAATTCTTCGGAGTCATCGGCTGCATAGCGGGCCGAGCGCACGCCAGGGGCGTTGTCTAAGGCCACAACTTCCAATCCGGAATCATCGGCGAGCACAATTGCCCCGGGTGCGTAACCGCTGTAGAAGCCGGCTTTTTTGCAGGCATTGGCCTCAAAGGTTTCGCCGTCTTCCTCGATTGAGGGAAGAGCGGAAAAACCGGGCAGCAATTCGAGAGCAATAGCGTCGATTCCGGCGGTTACTCCGGCGAAATCCCGCAATTTGCCTGCATTGGAAGTAGCAATGAAGACTTTCTCGGGCAGCATTCCTTATCGTCGACTATCGGAAGCGTAGAAAATAGCGGAATCTTTCAATCCCTAGTAGCGATCGTGTCCGCCGCGACCGCGGCCACCACCGCCGTGACGGCCTCCGCGACCCCCGCCACCACCACCACCACGCCCGCCGTAGCCACCACCGCCACCGCCGCCAGCGCGTTCCACTTTGGGGCGGGCTTCATTCACATTCAAGTTTCGTCCGCCTAGACTGGTGCCGTTCAGCGCCGCAATTGCTTTCTCGCCTTCGGCATCGTTCTGCATCTCAACAAATGCAAAACCGCGCGGCTGGCCTGTAGCCCGATCACGCACCAAAGTTACTTTGTCCACAGCGCCGAATTGCTCAAAGGCTGCTCGTAATTGCTCTTCTGTTGTAGCAAAATCCAGGTTACCAACGTAGATGTTTTTCACTCAAATGTCCTTTCGAGTCCGACCATCTTAACAGTTTTACAGAATTGCGCACTTTTTTTTTCAAAAAACCTAGTCCCATAATACGCTCTCTGGGCTGTCGTCATAACACGCACCGGCTAAAGCCGCTAATCATACATGAACTCATTCGGCACGCATAAAAGAGGTTGCGGAAAAAGTCTTTTCTATGACGCCAGTAAACTCGTGCCCTGATACACGTTTTCACACACCAGGACTTTTTCCGCAGTCTCTAAAATCCGTGCCCTGACAACGCGCTTTCGCGCGCCTGTATTGCCTGTGCCAGTTGCCAACCGGTCTAGACTCCGTGATTACTTTGACGCGAATCTAAGGCTTAAGTTTGCCACGGGCTTAGGTTTGCCGCGCGGTCCAGTACGGAAAGCGATACCTTATCAGCACCGAAATAAAATTTAAGGCACAATATTTCATGCTCAATTGGATCGTAGTTGGAGTAGGAGACATCACAAGAAAGCGTGTGATTCCGGCAATTCAGGCCGAAGCTCGAAGTCATCTCCATGGAGTCGTCACGCGAGACCCGGCGAAAGCTACGCCTTTTGCTGCGCAGGTGTGGACATCGCTGACCGAGGCCTTGCGTGATCCTGACGTACAAGCGGTTTATGTGGCCTCCCCTGTTTTCTTGCACGCGCAGCAGACCATCGAATCGCTGCGGGCAGGGAAGCACGTCGTATGCGAAAAGCCCATGGCGATGAACGAAGCCGAAGCGCGTTCGATGGTGCGCGCGGCGGAGGAAAGCAGAAAGACGCTGGGCATTGCTTATTACCGCAGGACATATCCGAAGGTGCAGCGCGCCAAAAAACTGCTCGAGGCCGGTGTGATAGGAAAGCCGGTGATCGCTGAACTAACCTGCCATGCCTGGTTTGACGGGCAAGGCCCCAGAAGCTGGCTGGTGGACCCGGCGAAGTCGGGCGGAGGCCCGCTGTACGACATTGCCTCTCACCGCATAGACGTCCTGAATTTCTTTTTTGGCCAGCCCTTGCGCGTGAGCGGACATCTTTCCAATGCCGTTCACAATTACGCGGTGGAAGACAATGCGACGGTGATGATTGATTATGAAGGCGGTGTGCGTGGTTTAGTGGACGTCCGCTGGCACTCCAAAATTGACCGCGACGAATGTCGCATTCGGGGAACCGAGGGAGAGATTAACCTTGATCCGTTGAATGGACCGGAACTGATTTATCCCGGCGGACGTGAGCACCTGCCTACGCACCAGAATTTACATTTTCCCATGGTGGAAAATTTCGTAGATTCCGTGCTGGATGGTGCGCCTCTGCTGGCCAGTGGTGAGTCATCTATTTGGACGGATTGGGTGACAGAGAGAGCGCGGCGGCAACCATGCTGAGAGACTTTTTGGTGGTACCATTCTGGCCCCAAAAGGCTGACTTCCTCGCAATTATGATTCATCATTGTCCTGGGCATTCGAGAATGCCGGGGACTTCGTGTGCCCTCAGCTCCTTGACAACTCATTAACCATTGTTGTGGTTTCTATTCCGTGATCCCTGTTTGCATCTTGTCATCCTGAAAGGATCTTGTGTTTTCTTGCCGGCTGATACTGTTCTTGGGTCCAGAAAAACTAAATCGCGCTGTTTACATCTATGACAATAGTCAAGACCACTTAGCTGGTCCTCAACCTCGGAGCGATTTTCCTCAATAATGACGGGGTTCCTGTGGCTCTCGGAGGCACTTTACCCACTACCAGCAAGTCCCCCCATCTCCATCACCTGGCCAGGCGAGCGAGGGTAACTGGCAAGGCAACAGCAGCCGCTTCTTTGCCGAGACTGGCCTCGAGACCCACAGCTAAATTCCAACGACTTGGGTTTTCGAGGCGACTTCCGCCTGATACTCCAATTCGCGCCGAAGCCAGATGGCGTAGCCCAATGTGGGAACGTCATGATGCCAGGCCGGTAGCACGAAAGACATGGTGAATCCCTCCAGATTGCACAGGATGCCCCAGGCAATCGCTATATTCAGCAACTTGTCCCAACCGAATCCAAGCAAAGCGATCATGGCTGTGGCCAGCAGAAGGCCCCAGATTTTGGAAAGGATGGAATGATAGCTGGCGAGACGGTGAAACTTCAGGAGAGAGAACAGGTGCTGCGCGATCTCAACCGCCACAAGCACGACCAAGAGAGGCCAGGCGTGGCGCACGGTTGCCGGATAGCGCAGCAAAACCACCAGGATAACGCCGGCATAGAAAATTGTGTCGGCGATGGTGTCGCAGCGGCGCAACAGGCCTGTAACAACATGCCAACGGCGGGCCAGGACGCCATCAAAAATATCGGAGAGCAGGGCGAGAACGATGCAAGCGGCAAGCAGCAATCCGCTCTGCCAGGCGAGGCTGATCAAAACGATTCCCGGCCCAAGCATGGCACGGAAGATAGTCATTGCCCAGGGCAGCTTATGTTTCCAATGATCTTGTAAGTTCATAAAGAGAAATCCTTTCATCAGGTGATTTCGGACTAGAAGCGGCAGTACGATCCTGCGGTAGCTGCCAGGAGCAAAAAGGCGCCACGCCAGAGCGGTTAAACTTACGATCTTGACCACTGGGTTCCTCCACCAGTCATTGATTCATTGACGCGGACTCATTGACGCGAGTTGAGCATAGCCAGGGTCAGGTTGCCGCTCAAGCGACAAGGCACGGCAAAGCCGGGTTGCCGTTGAATGTCGTGGGGTAGAATTAAGGCGGCCCAAAAACAATGGTGAGGTTTTTCAAAACCCAAAACCGTTGCCGAACCAGGGTTAGCCCCACACATTTGCCTGCACGATGACAATGACTACCACCAGCAATCCTGCCGATCGCCTGGACTCATGGAAAGAGATCGCCGTCTATTTGCGCCGGGATGTTCGCACGGTGCAGCGTTGGGAAAAGCGAGAGGGCCTGCCGGTTTATCGGCATCAGCATGACAAGCTGGGTTCCGTGTTTGCCTATCGCTCTGAAGTCGCTGCCTGGTTCAAGGGCCGTCAACAACTGGGGACCACACAAGACACCGGCAAGATCAAATTAGCCGTGCTGCCTTTTGCAAACCTCAACGCCGGCGCCGAGGGAGATTATTTCAGCGATGGATTAACCGAGGAGATGATTACTCAGATCACCCGGTTGCAGCCCGGACGCCTGGCCGTGATCGCCCACGATACCGCCATGCACTACAAAGCCAGCAGCAAACCCCTGGAGCAGATGAAACAAGACTTAGGGGTTGATTACGTGCTGGTGGGAAAAGTCCGGCGAGCAGATCAGCGGGTACGCATTACGGCGCAGCTCGTCGAAGTGGAAGACCAGACGCAACTATGGGCAGAAACGTATGATCGAGATTTGAGTGACATTCTGGCTCTGCAGGCGGACATTGCACAGGCGATATCCGCGGAAATTCATCTGGTGTTGAACCGCTCTGAAAGCACGCGTCTTACGGAACTGCAGCGCGGGCAAGGGCGGGTGCATCCGGCAGCCTATGAAACTTATTTAAAGGCCAGATATCACCTGCATGAGATGCTTCCAGCTTCGATTAAGAAAAGCATTGAGTACTTTGAACACGCAGTTCAACAGGACCCAAAGTATGCGCCAGCACACTCAGGGCTGGCGAGCGCTTACGCGCTTGTGGCCATAGCTCCGTTTGACGTGGTGCCTCCGCACCAGGCCATGCCCAAGGCGGAAGCGGCTGCCAGGAAGTCGCTGGAACTGGATGAGTCCCTGCCGGAAGCGCATACGGCTTTGGCGCTGGTTCACCATCACTATCATTGGAAGTGGGCTGAAGCCGAGACCGGCTACCGGCGCGCGATCGAACTCAATCCAGACTATGCGGCGGCGCACCTTTGGTACTCATGGTTGTTGCTGGCCTTGGGAAGGAACGAGGAAGCCGTGCAGGAAATCGAACGCACACTGACCATTGTGCAGGAGACCGACCCCCGCCGCATGGTCGCGGTCCATGCCACTCGGGCAGGAGCTTACTACCTGGCGAGGCAATATAAGCAGGCAGTGCAGGAGGCGGAAAAAGGCCTGGAGCTGAATCCGAATCATTTCATGTTGCATTACGTTATGGGCCGGGCCTACGCACTGATGGATATGAATGCCAAGGCAATTGCACAGCTCAAGCCCAAGGGAACCGCAGCCGGAGAGATTCCTTTGCTGGATGCCGCACTCGGACTTGCTTATGCGGTGGATGGCCAGCCCGAGCAAACCCTGAAGGCACTCGAAGCCCTGAAAGCTCTGGCGAAAAAACGCTACGTACCGTCAACCTACTTTGGAATGCTCTATGGCGGCTTGGGAGACAGAAAGCAATCGCTGGAGTGGTTGGAAAAAGCTTACGAAGAACGCGCCGATGGTCTGCTCTGGTTGAATGTAGATCCTATGCTGGATGCGGTACGCTTGCTCCCGCAGTTCAAGGATTTAATATCGCGGATTGGGCTGGTGCGTAAAAACTAGCTCCAAGCTCAAAGGCTGGAGACACGAAGGCCTGGGCCATCGTCGTTGAGTTGATCAACTGTAATTTAAGGCAGTCCTGCTTTTTGTCCGGGCACTATCCAAAGTATCAAAGCCAGCAAGGTCAATACAGTCACAAAGTACGCTGTTATCTTGGGACTTGGCTGAGGCGGCTCATCCTTCGTAAACAAGCGCCATCCGGCTCCCGCGGCCACCGCGATGAACCACGGTTGTCCGAACACCAGCCACAGGGCCAGGCAGACCACGAGGAGCACAATGCGCTCAGCTTTGCTCAACGCCAAAACTGCGTGACCACCATCGAGTATGGAAACCGGGATAAGGTTCAGCACGTTCAGCCACGCTCCCGTCCAAGCCAAGGCAGCCCATATTCCGTCGTGGGTCTCGAACCAGAGCAGGGCACAGGCCGCTGCAGCGAGCCATCCGGCAAATGGCCCAGCAAGGCTTACGGCTGCCCGGGTTTCGAGCGAAACGCCCAGCGCCTGCCAGCGCACATAAGCACCGAGTCCAGGCAGAAAGACCGGCATGTCTGCAGGCAGCCCTCTACGCTTGACGTCGATGAAATGACCCATCTCATGAATCAAAATCATTACAGCGAATCCAATGCCGAACTTTGGTCCCCAGAGCGCCCAGTAGATACCGACGAATGCTAATAAGCTCAGCAAGAACTTCAGCTTCAAGAGAATCGTCAGCAGCAACTTACCTTTTGCCAGCACGGCCGCGAGCGGCCCCAAGGGCGCCAGGCGCTTTACCCACTTGCTCTTGTTCGATGGGGCAGAATTCTGTGCCGCCGCATTCAGCTGAAGTGCGTGATTTTGGATCCACGCCGCCTGGCTGGAGCCGCGCGGCAGTAAGGGCAGTCCCATAAGCCAGTGATCTCGTGCCCGCAACAGCTCGCCTTTGGCTTCCATCGCCTTGGCCTCGGATGCGAGCTGATCCAGCTTATCGGCATAGACAAGCGCCTGGCACTGATCGCAAACCAGCACCCCCGGCGCAAGTTCGTGCGAACAACGTTTGCAGTTTCGGATTAGTTCAGGAGTAAAGGAAGACACGATATAACTAAAATTCTAGTGCATCAGGCTAAAAGTAGATATGGTGACACTGTTCGCAGGGGTGAAAAGAATGGCGCGCCCTGAGAGATTCGAACTCCCGACCTTCTGATTCGTAGTCAGACGCTCTATCCAACTGAGCTAAGGGCGCGTTCGGTGCGGTGCTGCTGAAATTTTGATTATAACGTATGCGCTGCGGAAGTCAGAAGTACGAAGGAGGATTTACGAAGGACGAGCCGGAAGCCAGGAATCTTTTTTCGCTTCTTCCCGTACTTAGTCCTTACTTCTTTCTTGAACCACGATCAGGATGGATCCTTAAAGGAGAACGAAGAGGGCTTGTTAAGAACAGATGCTTGTCCAAATTTCCCGGGCTGGTTCCTCTTACCGGGTAATTCTTTCTCACGGCTGGCAATTCCTACGCATGCGGCATCCAAAGTACATGACACAAGTCTTTTATTTTCAGTGAGGTGAACTTTGGAGAGAGCCTTGCAATATCCCATAACAGACGAAGTGGCGCGCAATAGGAACACTCTAGAACAAACTTCGGCCAGAGGTTTAAGGAGTGTTCCTTTTGCATTTTAGAAGCAGTTTTTGGCTCTTAGCAGCTCTCAATCCCGATTTCCAATCTCATTCACACTAAGAACTGATCTGTCTTGAAGCAGCAAATTTATCAATTGTGCTTTAAAGACTTAGGACAGGCTGATTTTTTCTGTCAGGTCTAATCCTGCGCGGCGGAGCAGAGCTTCAACATTCTTTTCGTTTAACCGGGTGGCGTCAAACTCAACGCTCACGGTCTTATTTTTTTCATCGAAGCGCAGTGCGCGGATGCCATAGACTTCGCGCGCGCTCCCAAGTGCGCGCATCTCTGCTTCTCCCGGGGGCATTCCGTAGCGAAAGCTAACGTCAACAGCGGTCATGAAGTCCTTTCCTGGACACAAGAGTTTCTGCGCCGGAGACCCGGCACTTTTCATCTGAGGGCCTCGCCCTCGTTTTGGTTCGCGCGGAACAGCGCTCACCAAAAGCTCACCCGTAAATATAAATCAGCGGGCAGGTTTTGCGGAAATCGGATACTCTCCAGGAGAAGTTATATAGGGGTGGGGGGTATATGTGTATAATGATCTTATGAAGCCGAAACTCAAAAAGAACTCTGCTCCTGCTGTATGCGGTTGCGAAGCTACAGGTTCGCATCGTAAGGCGGCAGCGGTTGATCCCGAGATCAAAACCGGTAACCTGCACCGCCTGAACCGCATTGAAGGACAAATCCGCGGCCTGCAAAAGATGGTCGAGGAAGACCGCTACTGTGCCGACATCCTGATGCAAATTTCATCGGTGCAGGAGGCGCTGCGCGGCGTAAGCAGGGAACTGATGCGGAACCATTTGCGGCATTGCGTTACCCAGGCGGTGCAAAAGGGATCCAAGCAAGAGGCGGCGGGTATGTATGAAGAAATTGTTGAGTTCATGTTCAGGAATAAAAGCTCTTAGCTTTTAGCCTTTGGCTTTTAGCTTTGCTGTGTTCAGAGTTGTGAGCGGAAGGTTGGTAATTGTGAATCCAATGGAAAACCAGACAACGGTTATAGATCCTGTTTGCGGAATGAAGGTGGTTCCGGAAAAGGCCAAAGGTAAGGTCGAATACAAGGGGCAAAGCTACTATTTCTGCTGCCCGGGATGTGCCCAGAAGTTCCAGACCGATCCAGAAAAGTATCTGAATGCTTCTAAATCCTCCGGCTTGATTCAACTGGGCGGGGCGAGGCTTCCTTCTCCTCCATCGCACTCGCATGCGGAAATGCAAGATTTGCACCCCGACATGCATGCCAGCGCACCCCCGGCGTCGGCATCCGTAATCAAAGGCAAGATTGAATATATCTGTCCGATGGACCCCGAGGTGGTAAGCGACAAGCCGGGAGCGTGCCCTATCTGCGGAATGGCACTAGAGCCGCGTACGTTAACGCTTGACGCCGGCCCGGAGGAAAATGACGAATTGCGCAACATGAGCCGCCGTTTCTGGATCAGCGTAGCTCTGGCGCTGCCGCTCGTGGCGGTTTCCATGGCGGAGATGATTGCAGGGAAAGACGCCGCTTGGCTTAATGCCATTGCGCCGTACTGGAACTGGGTGCAACTGGCCCTGGCAACGCCGGCTGTCCTCTGGTGCGGATGGCCCTTGCTGGAGCGAGGCTGGAGATCTTTTCTTACCAGAAACCTCAACATGTTCAGCTTGATTGCAGTAGGAACAGGCGCTGCTTATCTTTACAGCACAGTTGCCACGCTTGCGCCCGGTCTTTTCCCTGCTTCTTTTCGAGGGATGAGCGGCAAGCCGGATGTTTATTTCGAAGTAGCGGCTGCCATTACAGCGCTGGTTCTGCTGGGGCAAGTTATGGAACTCAGAGCGCGAACCCAGACCAGCGCTGCCATCCGTGCCTTGCTCGATCTCTCTCCCAAGATTGCCCATCGCATAGCGGCAAATGGTTCAGAGTCAGACGTGCCTTTGGCCGAGGTGCATCCGGGTGACGTGTTGCGGGTCCGTCCGGGCGAGAAGGTGCCGGTAGACGGCACGCTGCTGGAGGGCTCGAGTGCGGTGGATGAATCCATGATTACGGGCGAATCCATTCCGGTAGAAAAAACAGCAGGCGCAAAGGTCATCGGAGCGACGCTAAACACGACTGGTTCGTTCACAATGCGGGCGGAACGGGTGGGAAGCGAGACCCTGCTGGCCCAGATTGTGCGAATGGTTGGCGAGGCTCAGCGCAGCCGCGCGCCGATTCAGCGTATTGCCGATGTGACGGCTGCATATTTTGTGCCGACGGTGTTCGCGGCTGCATTGATCACTTTTGCCGTGTGGGCATGGGTTGGCCCGGCTCCACGCATGGCCCACGCCTTGATTGCGGCCGTTGCGGTGCTGATTATTGCATGTCCGTGCGCGCTGGGGCTGGCTACACCCATGTCAATCATGGTGGGCACAGGACGCGGCGCTTCTGCCGGCGTTCTGATCAAAAACGCCGAGGCCCTCGAGGCCATGGAGAAAATTGACACGCTGGTTGTGGATAAGACCGGAACACTGACTCAGGGCAGGCCAGAGCTGGTAAATATTGTGCCTTTGAATGGTTTTGCGGAAGACGAGGTGCTGGCTCTCGTGGCCAGCGCGGAGCGCAACAGCGAGCATCCATTAGGACAGGCTGTCGTACGTGCCGCCGAGAAGCGTGGTCTTGTTTTTTATCCGGCCACTGGGTTTCAATCCTTCACCGGAGCAGGAATTCAAGCAACAATTCAGGAAAAATCCTTAATTATTGGAAATGAAAGACTTTTTTCTCAATTGCATCTTGCCTTAAACGACGCTGGCAGGCAGGCTGAACAGATGCGCAGCGAGGGCCAGACGGTCGCGCTGGCCGCTATTGATGGAAGGCCGGCGGCATTGTTGGGAATTGCCGATCCTATGAAAGCAACGACTCCAGAGGCATTGCAGGCGCTACGGAAAGAGGGAATCCACGTAATTATGCTGACCGGGGATAACCGGATCACCGCAGAAGCCGTGGCCCGCAGGTTAGGATTAGAAGACTTTCGTGCCGAAGTTTCGCCACAGCAGAAGCTTGAGATCGTTAAGAAACTGCAGGCGGAAGGGAAGAAGGTTGCCATGGCCGGCGATGGCATTAATGATGCTCCAGCGCTGGCGCAGGCCGATGTGGGTATTGCCATGGGCACCGGAACGGACGTGGCCATGGAGAGCGGATCGATCACGTTAGTGAAGGGCGACTTACGCGGAATTTTGCGCGCTCGCCGGCTGAGCCAGGCCACGCTTCGCAATATCCGGCAAAATTTATTTTTTGCATTTGTTTATAACGCTCTGGGAATACCCATCGCTGCCGGTGTGCTGTATCCCTTCTTGGGAATCTTGCTCAATCCCATGATCGCTGCTGCAGCCATGAGCTTCAGCTCGGTGAGTGTGATTACCAACTCGCTGCGGCTGCGAAGGCTACAGCTGTGATTTACCGCTGAGACGCGGAGGTTCGTGGAGGTACCCTGAATCGTCAGGGCAGCTCATGGTTCAAAGGAGGGCAGCGTGCAGTTGTATCCATATCTGACATTCGACGGAGAGTGCGAAGCGGCCTTTAAGTTCTACGAGGAGTGTCTACGCGGCAGGACCATCTTCATGGTGACGTATGAGAATACTCCCATGGACCTGCAAGCGCCGCCTGATTGGCGAAAGAAGATCAGCCACGCCACGTTCGCTCTTGCCGAGTTCATGTTTTACGGCGCAGACGCGTTGCCTGGACACTATCAGAAACCGCAGGGCTTCGCGCTACAGCTCAATCTTAGTAATGCAGTGGAAGCCGAGCGCATCTTCAATGCCCTGGCAAAAAACGGAATGGTTCAAATGCCGCTGCAGGAAACATTTTGGGCGCTTCGTTTCGGCGTACTCGTTGACCAATTTGGAATCCAATGGCACATCAACTGCGAGAAGCCGGCCTGACCGCTCTGTGCATCCAGTAAAAGCGCAGTGTTTTCCGCAACCGGCTAGAGTTGCTTCAGGTATTCCATGATTTCAGGCTTGGTCCATTCGACGGGGCCAATGAATTTGCGGCGGATCACGCCTTGGGTATCAATAATGAAGGTCTCAGGATATCCATCGGTTTTGTACAGTTTTGTAGTTCCGTAGAGGGTGCTGGCGTTCGGTTCTTCCGGATTGCTGTTGGTAACTGGATCGCGGACCGTAAGCAGATTGACGTTGTACTGGCGCAGGAATCGGTGGTAGGTGTCCGGGTCCTGATCTACACTGACCGCGAGCACGTTGACCCGGTCTTTCAATTGCGACTGCATCGCGACCAGCGATGGCACCTCCTCAACGCACGGCGGACACCAGGTAGCCCAAAAGTTCAATACGATCACCTTACCGTGTAAATCATGCAAAGAAACGGTTCGGTCAGAATCCTTCACGGTAAAATCGGGCGCGCGCTTGCCCACCAGATTAGGTTCCGAGCCACGATCACAGCCACAGGCCAGCAGAAACGCAAGCAGCAGGCCCATCCAGCATGTCCTCTTCTTCAGCGTAACGTGCATAGTTCGTATAATAAAAGGTTCCACCATGATTGTACGTTGTGTTGTTGGTTTGGCAGTACGCAAGGTGACCGCGAAAATTTTATAGTCTTTCCGGCCCCTCGGACAATCTATTCCATGAGGGCCGGAACCAATGTTCCCGGAGCGATGAATGGTTTATTTGACGCGACGAACTGAATTCTCTGCCTCGCATTATTATCACAATCCGGAATTTTCTGCCGAAGAAAACCGCCGTATCTTCGGCAAGTGTAATAACCCTCATGGACACGGGCATAACTATACGCTGGAAGTTACCGTGAAGGGCGAGATTGATTCCAAGTCAGGTTTTGTTGTGGACCTGAAGCAGTTGAAAGACATAATGAACCGCGAGGTGATTGATGCGCTCGACCACCGGCATTTGAACAAAGAGGTCCCGGAGTTCGAGCATCAGGTCCCGACTTCGGAGAACCTGGCGGTAGCCATCTGGAAGCGATTGCAGCCCAAGTTGAGTGTTGCGCGGCTGCACCGGGTAAGGCTGTATGAAACCTCCGATTTGTTCGTAGATTTTTACGGAGAAGCATGAAAGCGCATCTGACACGGCGATACAGGTTTTCAGCCTCGCACCGGCTGCATAATGACGCTATGACAGCGGAAGAAAACTGGGCGACGTATGGCAAATGCAACAATCCGCACGGCCACGGACACAATTATGTTCTGGAGGTCACGGTCAGCGGACAGGTGGACCCGAGCACAGGCATGGTGTGCAATCTTGCTGACCTCGATGGCTTTGTAGAGCAGGAGATTGTAGAGCGCTACGGCTACATGAACCTCAACACACTGGATGAATTCCAGAAGCTGGTTCCTACAACCGAGAATCTGTGCCTGGAAATTTTTGGACGGCTACAGAAAGGATTTCGTCCCGCAAAGGTTGAGAAAATAAGGATTGAAGAGACCATGATGAACTCATTCGAATATGCCGGCGGCGGAGAATTGGCGCATTAATTATGGGGAAGTCTAGTGATGGGAAGGGAAGTATGAAGTCAAAAATAGAGCCGGTTTCGTTGACCGGAGCCAGCACCGAAGAGCTGTTGCGTGAGCTATTAATACGACTGGGCGAAGACCCAGAGCGTGAAGGACTGCTGCGCACGCCAGAGCGTATGGGACGAGCTTTGCAATATCTGACCAAAGGCTATCAGGAAGATCCGGAAGAGTTGCTCAAGGGGGCGATGTTCACCGTGGATTACGATGAGATGGTCATCGTCAAAGACGTGGAGATGTTCAGCCTGTGCGAGCACCACATACTGCCTTTCTTCGGAAAAGTGCATGTTGCCTACATTCCCAAGGGAAAAGTGATCGGGTTAAGCAAGATCCCGCGGCTGATTGATGCTTTCGCCCGTCGCCTGCAAGTGCAGGAGAGGCTGACCACGCAGATTGCCGAATGTATTCAGAACGCTATCAAGCCCGAAGGCGTAGGTGTTGTCATCGAGGCGCGCCATCTTTGCATGATGATGCGCGGAGTGGAAAAACAACACTCGTCAGCGGTGACTTCTTCCATGCTGGGCTCCTTCCGCGAGCAGCAGCAGACGCGTGATGAATTTCTCGCTCTGATCCGGCAGAAGAGCAGCAACGGGTTCTGACCTCACATGCCAGCTAAGAAAGCCCCTACGAAAAACTCACAGTCACTTCAGGGCAAGGTTGCTGTGATCACCGGCGCCAGCCGTGGCATCGGACTTGCAATCGCAGGGGTACTGGCCGAAGCCGGATGCAAGCTTTGTATCACGGCCCGCAACTACGGGCCCTTGCAGAAAGCTGCGCAAGAGCTTAAAGCACACAAGACGGAAGTCCTGGCAAAGACCTGCGATGTTGGCGATCCTGCATCTGTGGCTGATTTTTTTCACGCAGTCAAAAAGCAGTTTAAGAAAATTGACATCCTTATTAACAATGCCGGTCTGGCGCACCCGCTTGCTGATATAGAAAAACTGGAGTGGGAAGTATGGCAACAGGTCATCCAGGTCAACCTCTCCGGATTGTTTCTGGTCACCCATTCGGCGCTTCCGCTGCTGAATTCGAAGGGCACGATTGTGAATAATCTCTCGGTTGCCGCCAGGCAGGTTTTTAAAGGTTTTTCCGCCTATAATGCCTCCAAATTCGGCGCCCTGGGTTTCACCGAAACCCTGCGTGAAGAGGTGCGCGGACGCGGCATTCGAGTGCTGGCACTCATCCCCGGTGCTGTGGATACGGAGATCTGGCAGCAGTTCTGGCCCGAGGCGCCACGCGAGCGCATGGTTTCTCCCAAGGTTGTTGCCCAGGCGGTGCTGCATGCCATCACTGTGCCGGAGGGAACTTCGGTTTCTGAATTGGTGATTGGGCCAGTGGAAGGAACACTTTAGGAGGCTGAGGACGCATGATCCGTCGCTGTGATGACCGCGATTTTGAGCTGATTTGGGCCATCATCAACGATGGCGCGCAGGCTTATAAAGGGATTATCCCTGCAGATCGCTGGACAGAACCGTATATGTCCCGGGAGAAATTGCAGCATGAAATCGATGAAGGTGTTGTGTTCTGGGGCTACGAGGAGACCGGGACGCTAGCAGGCGTAATGGGCCTGCAACAGGTCCAGGACGTGACTCTCATTCGTCACGCCTATGTTCGGACCAGCAGCCAGAAGCGAGGGATTGGAGCACACTTGCTGTCTCATTTGCGGGAGCTGGCGAACGGTCCGGTATTGATCGGCACGTGGGCTGATGCGGTCTGGGCGATCGGCTTTTACGAAAGATACGGCTTTCAAATCGTTGGTCCCCAGGAGAAGGACCGGCTGCTCAAAAAGTATTGGACTATACCCGAACGCCAGATTGAAACGTCCGTAGTTCTGGCAGACGCGAAGTGGCGGGAGCTCAGCGGTGAGGCGTAACGCTTCCTTGACTCGTTCTAAAACAGCCTACGTCACTATTCGTAGGAAAACCGCTGCGGTCTGGCAGGGAAGAGTTTGATCAGGAGCAGGCCGGCGAGAAATCCTCCAACGTGGGCCCACACGGCCACCCCGCCCGTGTTTTGGTTGGAAGATGTAATCGTGCTGGCGGCTCCCGTGAGGAACTGCACCACGAACCAATAGCCCAGGATGATCCAGGCAGGCAGCCAGGTTAAAAACACGAAGAAAAACGGCACCAGAGTCAAGACACGCGCCGAAGGATACAGCAGGAAATACGCTCCCATAACACCGGCAATCGCGCCACTGGCGCCCACCGTGGGATTGGTGGAGTGCAAGTTAAAAACCGTGTGCACCAGATCGGCCAGGACTCCACAAGACAGATAGAATCCAAGATAGGGCAGATGTCCAAGGTGGTCTTCAACGTTATCGCCGAAGATCCACAGAAACCACATATTGAAGATGATGTGCCACCAGCCACCGTGCAAAAACATCGAGGTCAGAACGGGCAAGACGGCTTCGAGAAAGCCAACGTGGTGGTTTCCGCCGATCCAGGCGGTTATGTTCGCGGGCACAGCGCCAAATTGCGTAAGGAAGAGACCTTGCTGCTCGGGCGAAAGTGTCTGCTGAAAGAGAAAAATCAAAACATTGAGAGCGATCAGAAAGTAATTCACATACGGCGTGGTGTAGCGGGGAGCGTCATCGCGGATAGGGATCATTGGATCGGGAAATAACTATATAGAATACATAATGTAAGGTTGAGATTCAGAATATGGATGGAGTGTTGGTTCTCGATAAGCCGGGCGGGATCACGTCGCATGACGCGGTCAACCGCTTGCGCCGGATTACCGGCGAGCGTTCGATTGGCCACTTAGGCACGCTTGACCCTATGGCAACCGGAGTTTTGCCCATGCTGCTGGGACGCATGACACGGCTGGCACAATTTTATCTGCATTGTGAGAAGGAGTATGAAGGCGAAATTCGGCTGGGATTTGCCACTGATACCTACGATGCCACCGGAGAACCAACCGGATCTTCCAACCAGGTAAATTGCTCGGAAGTTCAGATACGGGAAGTCGCTGAGAGATTCGTGGGAGTGATTGAGCAGACGCCGCCGTCATACTCCGCCAAGAAAATCGCAGGCGTGCCTGCCTATAAGCTGGCCCGCAAAAAACAGACAGTCGAATTGAAGCCAGTGAAAGTCGAAATCAAACAATTTGAGATTGCCGGCGTACAAGGCGATCGCGTGGCGTTTCGCGCTCAAGTCGCCTCGGGAACTTACTTACGTTCCTTGGCCCATGATCTGGGTCAGCAACTGGGAGTCGGCGGTCATCTTGCCCGCCTTCGCAGAACCGCAGTGGGGGAGTTTAAGATAGAAGATGCCTGCAGATTAGAGGACTTAGAGTGTAAAGGAGAAGGATCAGCCCCATCTTTAATGTCCGATAACGAATATTATGTAAAATCTACAATGGATCAGTATTTGCGCCATCCTCGCACGCTGCTTCCGGGCTTTCCCAGTGTTACCGCGCCGCCTGAGGCCCTGCCCCGCCTGTTGAACGGTAACTCGGTAAATCTGCCTGAATTCTCTTCAGCCAAGTTGGTCAAAGTGTTTCGCAACCAGACTGAGCTGGTTGCCATCGTCCAACGAGTTGCGGGTTCGCTGTTCCAGCCTAAGGTCGTATTGGGATCTGCACAGGAGCAGCCAGTCGAAATGGTTCAGCCCCGATAAGCTACGCGACTGGGCTTAGCAGGTCTTTAAGCTCGCGTTCAAAGCTTTTTAGCTTTTCCAGTAGCTCGGGGGTGGCTTCAACAATTTCCCGTTTGGCCTGAAAGACCTTGCGACCATCTTTTTCCACTAAAACTCCCATGACTTCGCCCATGCGCCGTCCCGGCGAACCAATCATGCTCAAACCATTTGGAGTAGCCTCAAACAAGGCGATGCATTGATCGCGGACTACACCCAAGGCCTGAGGATAGCGGTCGAACTGTTCGATGTCGAAGCCTGCCTGGTAAATGCGGGCAAGTTGTTCAGCGGGATCAGGCATAGACTAGGATTCTAGCAAGGCGGACAGGAAAAATTCCTGGCCTGATGGAGCAAATTCGGGAAAGCGCCGTAGTTCTCAAGCATGGCAAAACGTCCGCTGACGAGCGTAACGGGGCACGGCGAGCTCGTTTCAGCGCGGACTTGTTACCTTCTCCCATACGACAACGTACTGAGCCTCCGTGCCAGTTGTTGGGTCAATAGCACGGGCTGTGATGGTTAGGGTGCTCCCATTCAACTCATAAAATCGGACTTGATCGGTACCATTCCAGACTTCGTTCCAAGAAATATCGACGTGATGGGTGACCTTGCCGGCCTCTACCGAGTAAGTGCCCGCATACGCGAACATTGTCTTGTGGAGCGCTACTTGCTCTTCGTCTGTCAGAGCGAGGTCGAGTGGCACTATGCGTCCGCTCGAGGTTCCGATCGCATGCATCCGCCCGTCCGCAGAGTAACTAAGGTACCCAATCGGATGCTCGCCGTACGGAGTTGACCTCTCACCCGTGCCTGTGGTCATTACATGTGACTTCAATTTCCATGTGCCCAGCAATGGGTTCCCGCTCGCGAGCCCGGCAGTGGATCCAGTGACGGCTTTCATATTAGCCTCCGTTTCGCTTTGATTGCACCGGATCGGCGGCGTGCCACTGCCCAAGAGGATGCGGAGTCCGATTCGTAGCGTGACGCTAGAAGCTGGCAGCTAGGAGTTTTACCTACATCTTATAGCGGCCGAGGTCTTCGTCGTTGAGCGACTCCAGCCACTTGCGCAGCTCATCGGAGCTGACACGCTCATTGATGGAGCTGGCGAGCTTGGAAGATTTCAGGACTTCGTCTTCCACGTAGATCGGGCAATCGAGGCGCAGGGCGAGGGCCAGCGCATCTGAGGGGCGTGAGTCTATGCTGATGACGTGACCGTCGCGTTCCATCCAGATGACAGCGTAGAAAGTATCGTCACGCAGTTCACTCACGACGACTTTGTGGACGTGGGTGTTGAGCCCGGTGAGCACGTTCTTGATCAGGTCATGTGTCATCGGACGCGGGGTTGTGACCTTCTCGATCTCCAGGGCAATGGCGTTGGCCTCGTAGACACCGACCCAGATCGGCAATACGGTATCGCCGCCTACGTCCTTGAGGACCACAATAGGCATATTGGTCACCGGATCCATCATCAATCCACGAATTTTCATTTCAACTTCCATTGTTATTCTCCCCGAATCCTTCAAGCTATCATTTCGCCTACCAGGCTATTGGGAAAACTTCCCGTTACTCTAATTAAATGATAAGAACCAACCTCTGGCGACGTCTCGGCGGCAGCGGTAAAATTCAGTGTTTTGTTCTGCGAAGTGCGCCCGATCCACTGATGGCGGGCCTCGTTCTTCCCTTCTACCATTACTTCAAGAACACTTCCTATCTGCTTGCTGTAATTGATTCTTTGAATCTCGCGCTGGCGGTCCATAAGTATCGCAAGCCGCTTTGCTTTCTCCTCGTCCACAATGCTGTCAATCATGCTGATCGCGGGAGTGTGAGGGCGCGGCGAATATTTGAAAGCAAAAACGCCGTCGTATTGCACTTCATCGAGCAATGTGATGGTTTGCTCAAAATCGGAGTTGGTTTCGCCGGGGAAACCAACAATGACGTCCGTCGTAAGACTGATGGGACGCTTGGCTTCTTTGATCCAGCCGATGCGCTCCAGGTATTCTTCGCGGGTATACAGGCGCATCATGGCTTTGAGCGTGTTGGAAGAGCCGCTTTGCACCGGCAGATGCACGTGATCGCAGAGTGTGGGAACAGAATCAATCGCTTCTACGATGTCGCGGGTGAAATCGCGGGGATGCGAAGTGGTAAAGCGCACGCGGCGAATGCCTGTGACCTGCCCGACTGCGGCCAGCAAATCAGCAAACGACTTTTTGCCACTGGGGTCGAGGTACGAATTTACAGTTTGCCCGAGAAGCTGGATATCGGTGTAGCCGGCATCAGCCATCTTCTGGGCCTCGGCCAGCACGGAATCTGATGTGCGGCTGCGCTCCTTGCCGCGGGTATAAGGAACGATGCAGTAAGAGCAGAACTTGTCGCATCCTTCAATAATGGTGATGTATCCGCGATGCGGATTGCTGCGCGCAGTGAACTCGGTCTCAAAGGTTTCATCGGTCTGGCGGTCATCCAGGCCGGTGACGCGTGAGTTCCCTGCTTCAAGCTGCACCAGCATTTGAGGAAGATTGCGATACGAAGCTGATCCGGCGACGAGTGAAACATAAGGAGCGCGCTCGAAAATCTTCTCGCCTTCCTGCTGCGCCACGCATCCTAGCACGCCAAAGCGCTTGCCTTGTTTATGGAATTTCTTGAAATCGTTCAGGCGATTGAAGACCTTTTGTTCGGCCTTGTCGCGGATGGAGCAGGTGTTGTAGAGGACCAATCCGGCCTCTTCCACACTTTCCACTTGGCGGTAACCTTGTGCGACAAGTGTGCCGATGACCTTCTCCGAGTCATGGACGTTCATTTGGCAGCCAAAGGTCTCGATAAAGAACGTCTTTTCGAGCGATTGCGGCATGGTTGATGAGTTCAGTATAGCGCAATCAGACCGAGTGTTTGCCCAATATCGAAGCACCTACAGTTAAAATACGCGAAATCATGTCCTTAGCTTTTGTAAAAATTATGTCTTGTGCTTGACACGTCTGCTCATGGCTGGCACTTTGCAGGGTGAATTGATCTAATTCGAGAAAGAATCTGTGGCGGTTTTCTCGTCGTGGTAAATCTGGAAAAGTTCCACCAGGCCGACTCGCTTAAGCGACTGCAGAGCATATTCGGAAGGATTCACTAACTTGGCGTTGCCACCGCGTTGCTTGACTGCGGTAAGCGTGCGCACCAGGACTCCGATGCCGCTGGAGTCGAGCAACTTGACGTCGCTGAGGTCGAAGACGATACGCGAGTTACCCGAGCCCAGGGTCTGGGTGACGGTCCTGCGAAGGTTATCCACGGCATCGCCCACCATGAGGTCGCCGCGCATGCTGATGACCTGCACGTTCCGGTTTGCGTCTTTGCGGACTTGTATTTCCATGTTGACTCCGCCCACAATGGAGACCTCAGGACTCTCAGCAGATTATAGGCAAAATCGTTGTCTTGTGAAAGGGCGACGATTTGTGATTTCCACTACCGAAAGTACTTACCGCAATATGAAATTTTCGAACAACAAACCTCGAGTGGCTTCCGAACAGGAGATGTGGAATGCAAAATACCAGGCAGGCTCGCATACATCGTTGAAGCCCGATCCATTTTTGCTGCAAGCAGATAAGGATTATGTGCAGCCGCTGTTGCCGGCACGGGGCGATGTGCTGGATCTAGCCGGCGGCGTGGGCCGCCATTCCTTGTTTTACGCTAAGCGAGGCTGGAAGGCGACGCTCATTGACGTCTCAGACCTAGGGACCGCTTTGGCGCAGAAGAATGCCCGCCGCAGAAAATTGAAAATCGAAACCATTACGGCTGATCTGAACCACTATAATCTGCGACAGTTGCCGCAGCGGTTTGATCTAATCCTTGGGTTTTTCTATTTGCAGAGAAACCACTTCCCTGCTCTGGTTGATGTGCTCAAACCCGCCGGTTTGCTGATCTATAAAACCTATCTGCTAGGCACGGTGAAGGGGCCGACGCATCCTTTGCATCTGCTCGAGCCAAACGAACTCTTGCGCGATTTCCCTGGATTAAGGGTGCTGCACTACCGGGAAACCGTGGGAGAAAGCCGCACGGCGGAGTTTGTGGGCAAAAAGGAGTAAAGAATATTCCTGGTTGTTCGTCGCGATTCCCTGCTGTTGTATCCTTTATATTCCTAACTCAGGAGGTTTCTTATGTCGTCTACTGCAATGGACATCAACGCACTCAAAGACCGTATGCGTGACACCTGGATGGCCGGGGATTTCGGCATCATCGCCACCTACATCGTTGCTGCCGCGAATGATTTCATTGGCCGCCTGAATATCGCGTCAGCCAGCCGCGTGCTTGATGTGGCCTGCGGTACCGGCAACACGGCCATTCCGGCAGCCCGCGCCGGAGCGGTGGTTACGGGAGTGGATATCGCTTCGAACCTGATCGAGCAGGCGCGCGCTCGAGCAGCGAAAGAAGGCGTAAAAGCCACGTTCGAAGAAGGCGATGCCGAGCAATTGAAATTTGCCGACGGCTCTTTTGACGCGGTGGTGACCATGTTCGGCGCCATGTTTGCGCCACGCCCCGAGCGCGTGGTCGCCGAGTTCCTGCGCGTGTGCCGGCCGGGAGGGATGATTGCCATGGCAAACTGGACGCCGGATGGATTTGTCGGCGAAAACTTCCGTGCCCAGGCCGCTCATGTTCCTCCTCCTCAGGGCGTTCCCAGGCCAGTGCTTTGGGGAGACGAAGCGACCGTGCGTGAGCGCTTCGGCAAAGGTGTGAGCAAAATCACATGCTCCCGCCAGATGTGCATCTTCAAATTTCCCTTTCCACCCCGCGAGGTGGTGCAGCTCTTCCGCCGGTACTTTGGCCCAACGCAGGTTGCATTCTCCACCCTCGATGCCGGCAAGCAAGCGGCGCTGGCTGCCGATCTCGAAGCCGTGTGGAACAAGCACAATCAGGTGAAAGACGGCACGACTCTGGTCGAGGGAGAGTATCTCGAGGTAAAAGCCATCCGGGCGTAGAGAAGCAAGGCTTAACCGCAGAGGACGCAAAGGAACGCAGAGGCGCACAAATATTCTGCGAGAAGAACTAGGGGATGTTGCCCTAGAATTCCTTCAATTGCTGGCAATATCCCTTGAAGTTGCGGGTAGTTTCAGTCATCGAGTCGCCGCCGAATTTTTCTAAGGCGCTGCGGGCCAGGGTGAGTGCGACCATGGCTTCGCCTGCGACTCCGGCGGCGGGGACAACGCACACATCCGAGCGCTCATAGGCCGCCTTGACGGCCTCGCGGGTTTTAAAGTCTACCGATTCCAGCGGACGCCGCAAGGTGGAAATGGGCTTCAGGTAACCACGCACGATGATGTCCTGTCCGTTGGAGATGCCGCCTTCGATGCCACCGGCGTGGTTTGATTTTCGCGTGAAGCCGGTGAAAGGAAGGTTGTTCCCTTTTTGGTAACCGATCTCATCGTGCACTTGGGAGCCAAAGGAAAGCGCGGAGGCCACGCCGGTTCCGATCTCCACGGCCTTGACCGCCTGTAATGACATCACAGCGGCTGCGAGGTGGGTATCGAGACGCTCATCCCAGTTGGCGTAGGTGCCAAGGCCGGGAGGCACGTTGTGTGCGACAACTTCAAAAACGCCGCCGATAGAGTCGCCGGTCTTGAGGGCGCGGTCTACTTCGGCCTTCATGCGCTGCTCGGTCTCTTCGTCTACGCAGTTGAGCAGAACTTCTTCGCGGCCATGAAGGGCCTGGAGTCGCTCCCAGGGGATTTCGTCCAGGTTCAAGCGGGCGCTGCCCACGGCGACCACGTGGCTTAGAACTTCAATGCCTAATTCCCGCAGGAAGAGCTTGGCCAGAGCGCCAACGGCAACACGGGCGGCTGACTCGCGGGCCGAGGCGCGTTCGAGGATGTAGCGTGCTTCGGGAAAGTTGTACTTGAGGGCGCCCGCGAGATCGGCGTGTCCGGGACGAGGCGACTTTACTTCCTTGTGTTTCTCCGGATCGCCCGCGGCAACCGGCAGCGACTCCTGCCAGTTCTGCCAGTCCTTATTGGCCAGCGTAAGCGCAATGGGCGAGCCGATGGTCTGACCGTGGCGCACGCCAGAGAGGATGTGGGCGGTGTCGCGCTCAATGCGCATGCGTCCGCCGCGTCCGTAGCCTTGTTGACGACGCCATAACTCGCGGTTGACGAATTCCTCGTCAACCTTCAATCCGGCGGGCATGCCGGAGAGCAACGCAACCAGAGCCTCGCCGTGAGACTCACCTGAGGTAGAGAATCGAAGCATAAACCTATAGGTTACAGCAAAAAGTAGATTTGTTGATATCCGTAGAAGCTGGAGATACATGTGCCACTTTTCGATAAGCTGACTGTACACCACCGGCTAGTGCGACCATTGGGCAGGAAGCCCCTAGCTTTCACTTTCCGGTCGCACGCCATCAGCCGCGCGTTACGGCAAAGATCTGGAACTGGCCTGGAATATCGCGCGAAATTAGGATCTGGTAGGCACCTTCTGGAACTTCATCCTCCAGAGGAATGTTCCTGGCAAGGCTGTTCAAGACCGCAGACGGCTCAACATCCCAAAAGACTACATAAGAACAAGGATCGCCCTGCCTCACTTTCATGAGCGCAAGCTCGAATTGTGCCACGGATGCGATCAGGCGATCACGATGACCAGTCAGCGCTTCCAGGAAAGCTGGCGCCTGTGTCTCTCTGAAAGGAGAAATGTTGTTTTGCGTGATGAAAGAACTGAGGGTCTCTTCCAGAAGATTGCGCCGTCGTAGCAGGGTAACGGTGAGTACACAGGTGCGCTCAAGGACATAGATTCGCCATAGCAAGATGTTCCTTCGTCCCTCTTCCAGGTCCTTCGAGTGCGCGACCCTGTGGATATAGGGGTCATCGTCCGCACATACCTGATAGCTGGCCCTGAACAGGCCCAGGAGTTTCCGTTGGTGGGCTGCAAGATCCATAGCTCAATTCCTAAAGGCCGCACGGAGCCGACCCAACTCCTCTGCAATCGCATTGTGGCCTAGACCTGGTACCGCCTCAGGCATGAACTCATAGACCACAACCTGGGCATTTCGCGCTGACTGCTGGACGACTTGTCGTGCCAGTTCGACGGTGGAGCTGCGGGTGAGTTGAGAGTGTACGTCCAACAGAAAGCCGTTGTGTTCTACTCCGCAGGCAACATGCAGTTCGCGAACATTCGCAGGCTGAAGTTCGCTGAGGAAGGCAGGGATATCGAACCCATGGTTGTGCGCATCGCATTCCAGGTTGTACACATCAAGAATCAAGCCGCAACCGGTTCTATTCGTGAGCGCGTTGAGGAAACCAGCATCGGAATAGTCACTCGGGAAATCAGGGATGACGTGAACAATGTTCTCTAACAGAAAGGGAAGCCTGTAACGTTCTTGAATCGCACTTACCCTTTCGCACACCATATCGAGCGCCTCATTAGTCTTCGGCATGGCAAGCATAATACCTAGGTGCTCCCCATCGACCTTGGTATAAGCGAGATGCTCGCTATGCCAAGCCACATCGACCTGCTCAAGAAAGTCGTCCAGAAGACGCAAGTAGGTGGGAGACCATCCTTCATGCGAACCGATAGATAAACTAACGCCATGCACAATAATCTGCGCTGCTTTGCCTATATTCTTGAGTTCCGACATAATCTCGTTGCTGAGGGAGATCTCATGATCATTTACCTCGGATATCGTCTCCAGCGTCACCTCGATATAGTCGACAAGGGGAAGCATGCGTTCAAGAAGGGCGGGATCGCGCCCCTCATATGTGGCGCCGATGGCCACGGATGTATTCGCTTGCGTGAGATAGTTGATACGAGCAGCCATCGGAGTACTGTTCCCCTTGTCTCCTATTTTGGTATGAAGCAAACCACCGATTTACCGGGTCAGGATGCCCCCCTGTATGTGGGGGACTTTGTTCAATTCAGCCAGTGGAGTCAGTTCGGGATCTCCGCGCAAGAAGCTGATATCGAATCCCGTCAGGCCGCAATTGCAGCCACCCTTTACGACGTGGCGGATGGCGTGATCGAGCGCGGCATGAAGGTCCTCCAATGTGACCTTCCCCTCCGCGACAACAATCTGTAGATGGTTGTTTTTGATTTCGTGCTGCATTGATTTCTCCTTTCTGGTATAGGTAGTGAGAACTAGTTGCAAATCGTTTCGCCTGGGCGCGAAAACTAGTCCCGTGATAGGAGTTCCAGTTTTGTCGAGGAGCGTCTTTTTTACGGAACTATTCCCATGCCTGGAGTATAGTGGGGGTGTTAAGTGTTCCCCATGAGGAGGTACTCATGCAGCTCCACCGGATAATCTCTCTGATCGGGATCGCCTGTGTTGCATGGGCTCTTGTGGCGGAAGCCCAGAAGAAGCCAACTACTTCATCCCAGAACACGGCTGGTCAGGTCCAGGTTGCACCGCAGAAAAAGGCGGTTACGCCGGCTCAGACCAGAGTTCCCCTGCCAGGCCAACTCCAACCGGCATCGGATGAACAGAACAAAGCAGTCGTGCGGCGGGTATTCGATGACCTCTTCACTCGCGGGCGCTATGAGTTCATCAATGATATCTATACCAAGGACTGTGCCGTCCACTTCCGCGGCCGGAACAACCGACTGGAAGAGGCGGTGGCGGAAGGTAAAGGATGGAGGTCGGCGGCTCCCGATCTCGTGATGAAGGTCGACAACATGATGGTGCAGCGCGACTTCGTGATGGTTAACTGGACTGCACTGGGAACGAACACGGGCAAAGGCAATGGAGTTCCAGCCTCAGGGAAGCGCATCCTGATCCATGGCAATAGCAAATTCCGGCTTGTCAATGGGAAGATTGCCGAGGTGTGGAACGAGTACGACCGGGACGAGATTTTTCGCCAAGTCGGGGTGTCCCCAAAACTAGGCCACCTCTATGACATGACCCAGGACTACTGGTCGGCCTTGAATCGAATTGTTTCCGATACCGGTTTGGCGGTGCTTCAGTTCAGTCTTATAAAGTTGTAAGGTATTGGGTCCAATCCCCTGTCCACACACCTGAAAGATGACCATCCTTCAGTGTCTCAGTCGCCTACGCTGCTTGAAGTGTGGACCTCTATTCAATGAACTCTGCTGGAATTCTCTTGAATCACCAATGCTGGTTTGCGCATGTCCCTGTACGACCCCTTCAACAGAACGAATTGAACGAAACGCACTAGCGAGTAGCGTGAGATGGCCAGAATAGCGCTCATCGCCCAAAAGGATAATCGCTGGGCAAACAGCATCTTGCAGATTCTCAGCCAGGCAAGAACCACCCATGAATGCTACTTTGCCGAGCTCGGTAGCTTTTGCAATAGTGCAGATGAAAGCGATCCGGAGGCGAGTTACGTCTACATTCCTTCTTTAATTGATCGGGAGGGAATAATTCCTGATTTATCCGAAGCTGAACGGGTATTTCAGCGATCTGCCAGGCTCCGGCCAAGGAAACTAGTCCTGCTTTCCAGTGCCCTGATTTATGGAACGGGCCCCTGGAGACTGGGCCTGGTCAGCGAGGATTACACCGCTGGAAATTATCGCGGAGACCAAATTTGTAGTCGCTGGAAGTCGCTTGAGGCGACGGCCGGTCAATGTTTGAATTTGAAGGGGAATGTACCACTCATAATCCTGCGTCCCACAACCGTGCTGCCCTCACCGGCTTTGCTCAGCCGGCGACTGATGCGGCGGTTCACATTTACTTTGCCTGGGCACGATCCCACATTGCAGCTTCTCAGTCTCTGCGACCTGGCAGAGGCCCTGCTCTGCGCCCTTGAGCAGGATAAACCAGGCGTATTTAATGTCGCTCCGGATGGTGTAGTTCCACTGCATGCTGCCGTTCGGATCGCCCACGGTTACAGCGTTGCGCTTCCGCGCACCTTGCAGCGCCTGTTCAGACGCTCGGATGCTCTCGACTACCTGCGCTATCCGTGGACGGTTTCAAATAAAAAAATTAAGGAAGAGCTGGGCTTTGCTCCCCGCAAATCAAGTATTGCCACTGTCTTTGAAATGGAAGCGGAAACGGAAATTGACTGCCGGAAGAGAGGCCCTTCCCTACCCTCGCCCGAGCCCACGTTTGACGACTTTGGAATGGATAAGAACCTTATTCAGTCTTACGGCAAGACCCTGTTCAAGTTTCTGTGCGATTACTACTGGCGCATCGAAGTCAAAGGACTCGAGTATGTTCCTCGCGAGGGGCCAGCAATTCTGGTCGGCATGCATCGTGGTTTTATGCCTTGGGATGGTGTCATGGTCCTGCACCAGTTGGTCCAAAAGGCAGGGAGATTTCCCCGCTTTCTCACTCATCCTGGATTGCTGAAGTTCCCATTTATTTCCAGCTTCGTAACCAAGCTCGGGGGAGTGATTGCCTGCCAGGAAAGCGCCGACCGGGTGCTTGAAAGCGGCGAGCTACTGGGTGTGTTCCCAGAGGGCGTTCGGGGCGCGTTCACACCGTATCGCGAGGCTTATAGGCTGAAGTCGTTTGGGCGCGATGCTTTTGTAAAAATCGCCCTGCGTCACCGCGTCCGGATTGTTCCTTTTGTTACCGTTGGCAGCGCTGAAATATTTCCAATATTCGCAACCATAAAATCCCGCCGATGGACCCGCTATTCGGATTGGCCCTGTCTGCCGCTTTCCACTTTCCCTATTTTGCCAGTGCCGCTGCCTTCAAAGTGGCACATGCAATTCTTGCCTGCCATTCACCTGGGAGAACAATACCCGCGAGAAGCGGCTCAGGATGCTTCGGTGATCAAAGCAATAAGCCTGGAAGTTCGAAACAGGATGCAACAAGCGGTAGATGAAATGATCCGCAAGCGCCGATCAGTGTTCTTTGGTTCAATCTTCGAGCCCGAGGAAGAAGCAGGAACCAGGTGATCTTCGCGCCAAGGAGTTGCTTGCGTTAAGCAACCGGCAATGGTAAAAGTGCACCCGAATGCAAGGAGCAATTTTTTGTGTGCTCCGGCGGAATGAGGAGCGGGTTCAATGCAAAAGATTCAGAGATTGGCGTGTCTGCTGTTGGCGCTTCTGCTGATAAGAGCGCCCATAGTTGCGCAATCGGCTGCCACCGCTGATTTGCACGGCACAGTGAAGGACTCCAGCGGAGCGATCATCCAGAGTGCGACTGTGACCGTACGCGACGAGTCGAGAAATTTTGAGCGCACCGTCCAGACCAACCAAGCTGGATACTTTACCTTTCTCTCATTACCTCCAGGCCGCTACACGGTGACCGTAAGAGCCAAGAGCTTTTCCCCGACGGTGGCTAAAGACGTCCTGGTCACCGTGGGCCAGGTTGCTGACTATCCTGTCACCATGAAAGTGGCGGCGGATGTGGAAATCACGGTTCGTGGCGAGCCGTTGTTGATTGAAACCTCCAAGACATCCACCAGCAGCACCATCGGCCAAGAGCGCATTGAAAACCTGCCCACTAACGGCCGCAACTATATAAACTTCTCCCTGACGAATTCCCAGGTTCAGCGTGATGCAGCGCCCAGTCTTGGCGGCGCGCCTACCTCGGGATTGAACTTTGGCGGCCAGCGGGCGCGCTCCAATGAGGTCAACGTTGACGCCATGGACGCCGTGGATAATTCAGTGAACGGCATCCGCTCGACCTTGTCGCAGGAGGGCGTGCAGGAATTCCAGATCATCACCAACGGCTATGAAGCCGAATACGGACGCGCCACCGGCGGGGTGGTCAACATCATCACCAAGTCCGGCACCAACAGTTTTCACGGCAGCGTTTTCGGCTACCTGCGCAACCGCAACTTCCAGGCGCAAAACCCTTTCACGAACACGCCCAATCCGGCTTACACACGTGTGCAGGCCGGGGTCGCCTACGGCGGCGCGCTGAAGAAGAACCGCACCTTCTACTTCTTCTCTTTTGAGATGGCGCGCCGGCAAGAGACCGGGTTTTCAACCATCGGGAGCGACCGCTTCGGTCTGGTTCCCTTGCCCAATGCGGCAACTTTCGGGCTTCCGGCAACCGCGCTGGTGACGCCTGCCCAGGCAAGCTTCCTTGCCACGGCGCCGGTTTCACCTTTGACTGTGGCTTATGCCCAGTTGGCGGCAGGCGGTTCTGCAGTTGCATTAGCTGGTGCGCCCGGTGCGCCGGGACCGTTAGGAGCTTTCCCTACCACCGGAGCGCCACTGCCGGCCTCCTATCACAATCTCTTAAGTCAGGTTGGGAACTATCCGGTATCTGAAGCCACAGACATTTACTCGCTCCGGTTCGACCACAAGTTTTCCAGCAGAAATCAGGTGATGCTTCGTTTTGGCCTGAGTCCCAGTGACATGACCGGGATTCAAGTGAACGCGCAGAACCAGGACTTCGGCCAGAACGCCTTTTCCCGCACTTCCACGCAGAACTATCACGACAGCAGCGCCGGGGTGCAAGACACCTGGATCCTGAGCGACAACAGGACCAACGAAGCCAGATACCAGTACTCCCGCCGCGGGCTGCTCTACAATTTTTCCAGGGCTCCGGGAGGCAGCGACGTAGCCGTCAATATCCCCGGATTCGCCTTCTTTGGCCGCGAGCCGTTTTCGTTCGTAAAGCGGGTGGAGCAGCGCAACCAGGTGAGCGACACCTTCTCCTGGATAAAGGGCCGGCACAGCATCAAATTTGGCGCTGATGTGAACGCCCTGGCGATCAATGCCGATTTCACCGTGAACTTCGGCGGCCAATATAACTTCGGTGAGCTGCCGGCGGGCTCGCTGAACTCCAATTTTGCGGCTGCGGGCGCACCGAACTTCTCTGCTGTCCAGACCTACGGCCTTGGCCTCCCTCAGGTTTTCATCCAGGGCGTTGGCAACCCGCATGATTCGTTCAAAATGACAGCGATGGGTTTCTTCGCCCAGGACTCATGGCGGATTCGCAACAATCTGACACTGAATTATGGCGTGCGTTATGACTACGAAATCACCCCGCAATTCAACGCCGCCAACCAGCTTTCGCAGGCCGCGCAGGATGCGCTGGGCATAACCCAGGGTATCCCCAGAGATAGCAACAACCTCGCTCCCCGCATCGGTCTCGCCTGGGACCCCGGGGACGATGGCAAGACCGTGGTCCGCGCCTCTTATGGAATCTTTTACGATCACCCGCCGTTAGGGCTGGCCTTTATTTCCGACGTAGCTGATGGCAGCCAGGCGCCCCAGTTCGTACTTTTTGGCGGCGCTCCCTGCAATCCGGCGCAACCAGGTTCGCCTTTCAACTTGAACGCGACGAACGCCTTCCAAGGCTTGCTTGGTTTGACTACCAGCCCGAGCACAGGTTGCTTACCGCCGGGGCTGGCTTCAGCATTTGGATTTATCGGTTCGCAGCAACGCTTTAACCCTACACCGAATGCTCCGTCGCTGCTTAACAATCAGGCTTACCTCACCGCCGGCCCGGGCGGCACGCCTGTACCGCTGATTTCGCAACCGTTCGGGTTCCCAAATGGGAAAAACTTTCAGTACGGATACGCGGAACAATCAGGACTTTCGATTGAACACGACCTCGGAAACGATTTCGCCGTCAGTGCGGCTTACAACTACACCGGCGGACATCACCTGAACCGGCCCATCAATGCAAACCCTACAAATCCCAAGGCCCTCATTGAGAACTGGGAGCGGTTCAACTCGTGGGCCATTGCCAATGCTCAGCCAACGACTCCCAATCCTCTGCTTGCTGGAACCGGGGCCGTTCCCTGTGGAGCAGGTTCTGCGGGTGCGTGGGTCAACCCCGCGCTTCTCAGCTTTTTTCGTCGCTCTGGACTGAACCCGTCGCTGACCTCGGTCCTCGCCCCTTGCCTGCCCGTTGCCAATCTCATCGCGCAGCAGTACCACCTTGGACTGGGCGTTTCCGTGCCCTTCAGCGACATGATCGCCAACTATTCCAATGGCAGTTCCGTCTATCACGGCCTCACGTTGAACCTGCGCAAGCGTATGAAGAACCACTACGAGTTCCTGGCTTCGTATACCTGGTCGCATGTCATTGATGACTCCACCGACCTCCAATTCCTGCTTTCACCGCAGGACGACCTTCGTCCTGATCAGGAGCGATCAACCTCCGCCTTCGATCAGCGCCACCGGTTTGTTTTCAGCGGCATATATCAGAGCGAAAAAGCAGGCGACGGCTTCTGGGGCAAAGTGTTCAGCGACTGGACTCTGGCTCCGATCCTCGAGTTCAGCTCCGGACGGCCGTTCAACATTGTCACTGCCACGGACCAGAACTTTAACTTCAGTACCTCCACCGACCGCCCCAACGCTGTCGCCCCAAGTACGCCGGCCAACGCTTGCGGTTTCCCAACCGTACCCTCGAAAGTATCTCCGACTGGGGCCTTCCAGATCCCGTGCTTTGTTGACTCCAATCCTCTGGACGGCAGCTTCACCGGCTCTCTGGACGGCAATCTGAGCCGCAATGCCGGAACCCGGCCTATGACCATATTCACGGATATGCGTATCGCCCGTTCCATCAGCGTCACGGAACGCATCAGGCTCGAAGGCATGGTGGATATGTTTAACTTCGTCAACCGCTTCAACGTGGCCGACATGAACTCGCTCTACACCGAAGCCGGAAAGCCGACGGCCTCTTTCGATCCACGCCAGTTCCAATTTGGCGTCAGGCTGAGCTGGTAGCAACGGTTGCTTTGTATCAGGGCACGAGTTTACTAGTGCCGATAAGTAAGCTAATGGATTGGGCTTCAGCCCCTGCGGTCCTTGCGCTGTCCAACCCAAATCTAAAAGAGCTGTCTTCGGATTAGCTTAGACTGTGGGATTCTGAAAGTGATATCACTGTGATATCAAACCCTTAACTTCTTAAGAACCATCGGCCATAATTGTGCTGAACGCGTGTTTTGAACGGGTGAGCCAAATGCGAGCGCCGGATGCGCGCGAGCAGTTGGCGAGGGGGCAGCGGTTTACCGCGGAGTCCTTAAATAAAAGCCGCATTCAAGAATGCGGGGGCTTTCGAGTCTGCGTGGGAACTCAATTTTGTGGGTACCTGAAGGACGAACAACCCCGAAGGGGTGGCGTATTATAGCCCAGCGCTTCCAGCGCTGGGTATCGTAGGAAACGATTAGTAGTCCCGTTAGGGACGACGCTATACCTTCGTGTTCTCACACAGACTCTTTTGCCCTATCCGGTCTTTGAAAATTCATTTGCCTGTAGATCGAAGCCACAGCGGAATGCTGCTTTTTCCTGAGTACTGCCACTTGCTCAGCAAGTACCCGCCCCGGCATCAACTTTAGCCGCTAGATATGCGGTGATCAGCGCTGTTTTTAGGGCTCCAACCACTAGCTGCAAGTACCCCCTCCCCACTTCCTGGCCGGGCCCAGCGGTGTAAAATGATCGGCATTTCTCAGAGCAGCTTTGCTTCCTTTCGCTTACCTGAGACGTAATCGAAGCGAGAAACACTCTCGAAGCTAGAAGCACTATCAAAGCAAGAAACACTCAGGAGCCGGTTATGAAACGCTGTGCACTGTTGGTTTGCCTGCTTGCGCTGTCCGCACTCGTTGTGGGCCAGGATTCCACGCCCGATACCCAGATGGGTAACTACCTTTTTCACATGCCGAACGGCTGGAAGCCCGTGGAGAAAGGGGAGGCTACCTACATCATGTCCCCTTCGCAGCGTCCGGGTACCGCTACGTTCATCTTGCTGCAAGCGGGTGATCTCGATTCCGATCTCCAGAAGTCGTTTAATGAGTTCTGGACGGGGTTTCACAGCGTCTATCGAATCATGCAGGGCGGCCAGATTGCCTCGATGCACGCCAAGAACGGTTATGACGCCTTGTCCACAACCGCAGTCATGTCCGATCAAAGCGGAATCCGTTGGAATGTATTTGCCATGGGCGCCCAGTACGGGAAACGGATGCAGATCGTGATGTTTGTGAGTAACGAACAGGGGGCGAACTACGACGCCAACTACAAAGTCTTTCAGAGCTTTCTTGCCAGCTTAAGTTTTGGCGATGCCCTGCCGGGCCAGAAGCTCCCGCCCGCGACCGGCGATGCAGGCTCTACCGATTCGGCCGCCAAGCGGGACGAACCCCAAAACTTGCCTCCGGGAATGCTGGCCGGAATATATGTCTGTACGGCAGGCGGTGACGGCCAACCCAGCAACAAGCAGTTTCTTTTCTATCCCGATGGCTTGATGGTCTACGGCGTTCCCCAGGAAGGCATGATCGGCTTTGACTTTAATCACTATCGCAGCGAGAGCAATCCCGATAAGAACTGGGTGGGACGCTACAAGGTGAAGGGCGAGAAAATCGAAATCGTCTGGCAGAATGAGTTTGGCGATCCCGCAAAGCCCGCAATCGTCAAGCGCAATGAAACCTCTGCGCACCCCGCCTGGGAAGTCGGCTGGGACACTTTCATTCCCATGTGCCGTTGCACGGGAAAGAAGTTTTCCGGAAAATACATCTGGGGCCGGCCCGTCGCCGACCAGTATCTGCAGTTCTTTCCTGATGGCACCTTCATTGACCACCGCGTCACCGACCAGTTGATCGTGCCCAGTGCTTTTTATGAACATCCGCGGATACAGCGAGGCACCTATTCCATCCAGAGCCAGACGTTGATTTTTACCTTTACCGATGGCCGGCGCGGTACGCGCACCTTTGTTGCCCCAAAAGTGCAGGAGAAAGATCAGATGTTTGACTGGATCGGCCTGGGCTGGCAACAGCTCTTCGAAGAGAACTATTTGGCCAAGATAAGCCGCTGAAAATTCCGCAAATAGGAAGAACTCTCTCTCAGTGAGCCAATGGTGGCCGCGGCCGGATACCAATAACATTTGGGACCGGCCATGGGGTTGAGTTGCCATCATCCTCTCGGAAAGAAGTTTCATAGCTTCCGAACATCTCAAATTCAACTTTGCCTAAATGCAAATAAAGTTGGGCTTCCGGCCCGCCTTCCAGGTGCTGGGCGGCGACGAGCCCAATGCCCGCCGACAACAGCTCCTGGTTCAGATCATGCATTGAGAATGGAGAGCGAGAAAAGATAAACAGAATTCTGCCTGCGTCATCTTCTCCCAAAGCGGCCTCGCTCCACTTCTTGTTCTGCTCGCTCCATTGGTTCGAGTTGGGCCGTTTAATCAACCTCAAGTTTTGTACGGCCGAGGCATAGTCCTTGAGGATGGCAGGCAAAGTGGTTCCCGGAGCATCCAGATCAAAGATGCGGAAAGGTGCAGGGTTCTTGGGATCTCGCGGATCAAAAGCCGCAACCGATTGATAATCGTTCACTCGACTGTTGTTGACCTGTTCCTGGAAGCGGGCGTATCCGGTGTGGGTTTTGCCGTCGCGATCGAACATCCCGGCATTAATCGCAGCCACTAGGTTGTACTTCTCACACCACTCGCGAGCGGTGCGCCCTGCCGGCTCGCCACTTTGGCTGACGCCAATAAGTTCCAGATCCCAGAGGGCAGGATCTATCCGCAGCACAGCTATTCGTGAGTCCCCAATCGGGCTTGGCTTGCCCGCCTTCAGTAATCCGAACTCGACTCCTGGAGCCAGTTGTTGCCACTTTGGATTGGCATCAGCCTTCGATCTGTGGCCAGCCTCAGCAAAGCCGGACAACAGCACGAGTAAAGCTACGGAGACGAGTGCGCGACGCATCTTTGTCCGCCTACTTTGTCAAAGAGATCGTCTCCTGTCAATAATCCGAAAAGCTCAGCTTCGCGTCTGAGTGACGGCACACTCGGACACAACTGCTTATGGAAGAGTGGGCGACGATCCCAGAGTGACTGCGCGGTGGCTCGAAAATTCACAATGCTTACGCTCGCATACGGCTTCCGTATATATTGGTTTCGACCGATGTCAGCGCAAATCCCGATTGCCGCCAAACGCGAGAACTTCATCCGACGCCATGCCGTTGTCATTTACTTTGCGCTCGCCTACGCAATTTCCTGGATGGGCGCGCTTTTCGTGGCTGCTCCAAAACTCCTGCGCGGTGAAGCCGTACCTAAACTTGATGGCCTGCTGATGTTCCCGGTCATGCTTCTTGGCCCAAGCGTTGCCGGAATCGCTATGACTTATATAGCGGATGGAAGAAGTGGTTTGAAGGACCTCTTTTCCCGAATGCGCAGGGTCCGGCTAGGGGCTCGGTGGTACATGGCGCTTTTAATTCCACCTGGCTTGATCCTCACCATTCTCTTCTGCCTAAAGACATTCGTTTCCCCGATCTTTGAGCCCAATAGTTTTCTGATAGGGATCTTGTTCGGTATTCCTGCCGGGTTTTTCGAGGAAATCGGCTGGATGGGCTACGCATTCCCGAAAATGAATTGCAAGCACAGTGCGCTGGCCTCGGCAATCATGCTCGGCCTGCTGTGGGGGACCTGGCACTTGCCTGTAGTTGACTTTTTGGGCACTGCTACTCCTCACGGCCCATATTGGTTCCCCTACTTTCTAGCATTTGCTGGAGCCATGACCGCCATGAGAGTTGTGATTGTTTGGATTTATGCCAACACCAAGAGTGTGTTGTTGGCCCAGCTCATGCACATAAGTTCCACAGGATCCCTGGTCATTTTCAGTCCCGTTCGTGTAAACGCCGCCCAGGAAACCGCATGGTATTGTCTCTATGCATGTGTGTTGTGGATTGCTGTTGGGCTCCTCGCCCTGAAGTATGGAAAGAGTTTGACACTCTCCCCAGATGCAACCTAATATCGGGTGCACCGAACATCAAAGTTGGGTCTTTATGACAGAAGCAGCAGTGAAGGAACAATTTGCCTGTCCGAGTTGCGGAGCAGGAATGCAATTCAGCCCGGAATCGGGCCAACTGAAGTGCGCCCACTGCGGACAAACGCAGGCGATGATCGCCGGATCCACGGTTACAGCTCATGATTTCAACGGAACCGTGGCCGGCCATCAACTGCAACCTATCACGGCGAATGCGCTTCAGGTGACTTGCACCGGATGTGGCAGTGTTGTGGCATTTGAACCGCCGGAAGTCGCCGGGGCATGCTCGTTCTGCGGGACCGCGATAGTAGCCCAGCCAAAGGCAGCCGATCCGCTGATTGCGCCGGATGGGGTATTACCGGTGAAGCTGCCCAAGCAAGGCGCGCTCACCCGGCTACAGCAGTGGCTCAGCTCGCGGTGGTTCGCTCCGAGCGCGCTGAAGCGGCTGGCCCGGCCAGAGGGAATCAACGGGGTGTATCTTCCCTTCTGGACGTACTACTGCCATACGGCGAGTACGTATACCGGTGCACGCGGCGAATACTATTACGAAACGGAAACCTACACGGAACAAGACAGCAGCGGTAATTCGGTGGAGCGCACGCGCGAGGTGCGACATACGCGATGGTATCCGGCGTCGGGGAGTGTCTCGGAGGATTTCAATAATGTGCTGGTCCCTGCAACCAAGTCCGTACCCGAAGAGCGGCTGAACAAACTGCAGCCCTGGGACCTCAATGCGCTCTGTGGCTATGAGCCTGCTTACCTGGCCGGCTTTCGCGCCCAGCGCTACCAGATTGAACTGGTCGAGGGTTTTGAGCATGCCAAAATTGTGATGGCAAGAGAGATCGAGAGGTCGGTGCGGAGTGACATCGGTGGCGATGAACAGCAGGTCTCGAGCGTGAATACGGTCTACTCGAACATCTTCTTTCTGCATCTCTTGCTGCCGGTGTGGATCGGCGCATACCAGTTCCAAGGCAAGGTCTACCACGTGGTGGTCAACGCACGCACGGGCGAAGTGCAAGGCGAGCGGCCCTACAGCGCATGGAAGATCGGGGCCTTAGTGCTGGCGATTCTCGCGGTCGTGATCCTGATTATCGTGCTCAACAATCGTTAGATACAGTTACTGTTGTGGCTTCCCGCAGCTTGGGCAGAACTTCCCTGCACTGGGCATTGGCTTTCCGCATTCCACGCAAAACTTGCTGCCGGCCGCGGCGGCTGGGCCCGCAGAGGCGGGCGCTGCTTCGCCGCCACTGGTTGCGGATTTCATGCTGTTCATCATTGTCTGCGCCATGCCCATGCCCACGCCCAAACCGGCGCCCAGCCCGGCACCGCCGCCTTCGTTTGCGGCGGCAATCGGCATGGCTTGCGCCGCCTGGAATTGCGTGTAACGGTTCATGTCGCCAATCATGTTCATGCTGATTCTTTGGTCCAGTATCTTCTGCAGCTCGTCGGGCATTGAGAGGTTCTCAACCACGAACGTATCCAGCGCGAGACCAAGGTTCGCGAATCCCGGCTTGAGCAATTCCGTCGCCTGCTGCGCCAATTGCGATTGGTTGGCGGCCATATCCAGAAATGGCACGTTACTCTGGGCAAAAGTGTTGGAGAGAACGCCGACAATGGTATCGCGCAGTTGGCCTTCCAAATCGGTCACCATGTATTGGTCGCGCGTGCCGCTGATCTTCTGGTAGAAGACCTTGGGGTCGGCTACGTGATAGGAGTAGATGCCAAAAGCACGGAGACGCACCGCGCCAAACTCCTTGTCGCGGACCGTAATGGGATTGGGTGTACCCCAATGCTGGTCGGTCTGCATTCTCGTGGAGAAGTAATACACGTCTGACTTGAAGGGCGATTGGAAGGCTTTATCCCAGTTCATCAAATAGGTCAGGATGGGCAGCGTGTTGGTCGTGAGCTTGTAGAGGCCGGGAGTAAACTGGTCGGCAATCTTGCCTTCATTCACGAACAGCGCGAGCTGCGAGTCGCGCACGGTAAGCTGGCCCCCGTTCTGGATCTCGCGGTCCTGCATGGGATAGCGGTAGGCGAGGATTCCATCCGCCGGCTCCACCCAGTCAATGACGTCAATGAACTGCTTCCCGAGAAACGATTTTAGGCTCATAAATTCCCTACCCTCCTGGCTTTTTATGCACGTGTGTACTTGACTGAATCGTATGGCGGCGCTTGCGTGGATGTCAATCGAAAGAAGGCAGCGCGAAAGGAATTGACTTCATGGCGTTTGACATTGCGATGGTCGTCAGAGGGCCCTTCGGTTGGTTGGCCGCAAGTTATAATGGGCCGCAGCAGGCATTGAAACCAGCGCGAGGGAGATTTTCTGTGAGCCATTACGCGGAGAGTGCCATGGATTCCAAGACCGCTATAGCCCCAATGCTCTCGGTTCGAAGCGGGGCGAAGGCGATTGAGTTCTATAAAGCGGCGTTCGGGGCCGGCGAGTTGTTTCGCCTGGACAACGAGAATGGCGAGGTAGTCGCTCGGCTGTCCGTAGGGGCCGCCGAATTCTGGGTCGCTGACGAGTCTCCCGAGCATCTGAATTTCAGTCCCGAGTCTCTGGGCGGCGGTTCTGTGCGGATGGTCATGATCGTGGAAGACCCGGATGCCGCTTTTGACCGGGCCGTCACAGCAGGAGCCACCGTGGTTTGGCCCGTCAGCAACCAGTATGGCTGGCGCTTAGGACGAATCGTTGATCCGTTCGGACACCATTGGGAAATCGGCAAGCCGTTGTCGGAAGGTTCTTGAGCTCTCGATGCGAAGCTGTGAGTCGTTTTCTTACCCCCCGGCCCTGCGCAGTCCAGCGGCATGAGGTTGCCTACCCGCAGTCACGTACCGCCCAAATCGTCGCTGTGAGCACGGCTATGTTTTTCTAAATTTTCCCTTGACAACATACCGACTGGTCTGTATTTTGTCTGCGTGAAGACAATCGTGAGTACGACCAAAGCACCGGAAGCCACACGACGGAAGATCCTGGGAGCCGCATTTGCGGAGTTCTACAAGAACGGTTTCCAGGGTGGGAGCCTGAATCACATCGTAAAAGTGGCAGGGACCACCAAGGGTGCGCTGTTTCATCACTTCTCAGGCAAGCAGGAGCTGGGTTACGCAGTCGTTGACGAGATCATTGCGCCGATTCTTAAGGAGCGTTGGCTTGACCCGCTGGCGGATTCGTCGGACCCGATCGCGGACGTGAAACGTTCCTTCCGGCGATTCGTCAAAGAGGACATCAAGAGCGGCTCGTTCGTGCAGGGATGTCCATTAAACAACCTGGCGCAGGAGATGTCGCCGCTGGAT
>DATHMF010000030.1 GCA_035487355.1 Terriglobales bacterium
GACATGTAAACACCAAGGGCATGGAGGAAAACAAAGGCCCGTGGCGGGGGGGCCGAACTTTTTCGCCAGGGCCTGTTTTGTCAGTTGTGTGAGGGCCGATTTCGGATCCTCAGTCTTCGGGTCGTCTGCTTTTGGATCGTCTAGTTTGGATTTCGGTTCGAACTTGCGGTTTCCACGGTGACAGTCCTCTGGGTGGGCGCGATCTGCAGGGTCCGCAGAATTGCGTCGAGGCGCAGCATGACCCTGTCAGGATTGACTTCTCGTGCCAGGCCATCCTGGTTGCGGGTCTTCACTCCCATCTCGACTTCGTAGCAGGTGCCGTTGCTGTAGGTCTTATACTGGCGGACCTTCGATGCCTCGACGCCGTCTTCGGTCTCGATGTCGATCCAGTCGAAGCCGACTCCGTTGACGGTGTCTGTCTCGATCTTGCCGCCTTCGAGCACGTGGAACGTCGCTTCGCATTCGGACTCGCTGGCGATCTCCGGATCGAGGCTGAGGGTGAAGTATCCGCTTTCGAAGTCGGTCCCGTCATAGAAGCCCTTGGGAATGTCGATGCGGGCGAGCGTGATCTGGGAGTCGTGACCGTCGGACTTCGGACGCAGCGAGGCGTTGGCGCTGGATTTGGCGATGGTCTTGGCGTTCACAAACGCATACTGCCATGGGTAGACAAACGAGACTCCGTAGTCGCGGCTCTTGTAGGTGACAGGCTTCGGCACAAGCGGCTTCTCGGCGGATGGCGTCCTGGCGTTGGTCGTGGCCAGCGCGGCCGATGGGGCCCAGGCGACGGCAGCGGCCACGACGGCGAGCGCGGCCAAGAGAGTAATAAGGTTGACTGTACTGATAGATGGCGTGGTGGATGCATCGGACGGTTTCATAACGGCCTCCTTGGGGCTGCTCGTGGAGGTGCAAAGCACCAGCCAATCGAGGCCGCGTTGATTCTTCGCGACTTAGAGTTTTCTCGAGCCGGCGGCGAGCGTGGACGCCCTGACACAGTGTCTAAAAAACAGCTACAAGCTCCAAGCTGCAAGCTACAAGGGAAAGCAAATAGTCGCCAGCCGCCAGTTGCCAGAAAGCAGTTTCAAGTTTCAGGTTTCGAGTTTCGAGGAACTGCAGGGGCTGAATGCTGATTGCTGAGTGCTGAATGCTGAATGCTTTCCAAATCCGCGCAAATCCGTGAAATCCGCGGTTAGCTTTTGCTCTTGCCTATTATTTATACTTCCCTCGCCCAGCGAACGGAGGAAAAATTACATGGGAGGCTTGATCCCGCTTGGCGATGCTTCGCGGCGGCCGGTACGCATGCCTGTCGTCACCGTGCTGATCATCCTGGTGAACGTGTTTGTTTTTGTGCGCGAGCTGTTGCGTGGCGACGCATTCGTGATGCAGTGGTCTGCGATCCCCGCGCAAATTGTCTCCGGCCATCACTGGATCACGATTCTGACGGCCATGTTCATGCACGGCAGTTGGTCGCACATCATCGGCAACATGGTCTTTCTGTGGGCTTTCGGCCCTGAGATCGAAGATGCCATGGGCCGATGGCGCTATCCGGTTTTCTACCTGCTGGGCGGCGTGGTCGCCATGCTTGCCCAGGTTGCCGCCGACCCCCATTCCACGGTCCCTAACCTGGGCGCCAGCGGCGCGATTGCCGCGGTGATGGGCGCGTTTCTGGTCACGTATCCGCGCGATCAGATTCGCTCGGTTTTGTTCATCTTCATTTTTGCGCGGATCACCTTTATCCCAGCCGTTCTCTTAATCGGTTTCTGGTTCCTCACCCAGCTCTTCAGCGCCGGCTCGGTGGCCCATGTACAGACCGGCGGAGTGGCTTACCTGGCGCACGTAGGCGGTTTTATCTTCGGCGCCGCTACTGCGCGCTGGTTTGAAGACCGGCGGCGGATCGCTTTGCAGCCGACCGTCGACTGAGGGCAGTTGCCAGCTAGCAGTTGCCAGTTGCCAGTCAAAAAGCAAAGGCTTTTCGCCGCGGATTGACGCGGATCAGCGCGGATTTCAATGACGCCGGGTGCCCACTCGCGCGCCAGCGTGTGTGGGATATGTTTCTCTGCTGCGCCTCCAACGGGCCAGATCGAATGATTCAACCATGACGAAAAAGGTTCAAATGATACCACTCTGATATCAAAATGTTGATTTTCACCAATTGTGCGTCATCATGGTCCTCAGGTGTCCCTGGAAGGGATACCGGAAAGGATATCTATGAAAATCGCAGAGCTTTTTGGAGTAAAAACCAACCCCGGCCAGCAACCCCGTTGCTGCCACAAACGTAATGACGGAACCGAGTGTAAGGCCAATCCTCGCAAGGGCAGTCAATATTGCTTCTTCCACGATCCCGCAGTCGAAGAGAAAAGGGCGGCAGCGCGCCGCGCCGGCGGAGTCATCCGCGGTCGCAACGCCCAGGCGAATGCCCAGGCCATTCCCGTGCTGGCGGCCTACCTTCTCGCCAAACCCATGGGCGAATCCTCCGGCGTGCGCGAGTTTTTAAACGAAGCCGCCAGCCAGTTCTGCCAGGGCAAGATTGACTCCCGCGACGCCAACCTCCTCCGCCATTTCGCCCTCGCTGTGCTCCGCACCCTTGAGTCCGACGCGCGCACCGAACGCCAGGCCAACCGCGAAGCCGCTCGCCCTGCCAAAAAACAACGTATTGAAAGCGTAAACTTTGTCGTCAGGGATATTGTCACCGGGGAAGTGTTCGATCCTCACAAGAACACCACCGAAGCCTCTACCCCGAAACCCTTCTCCCCGCTAGGCCAGTCAGACCCAAAGCCAGACGCAAAGCAAGACCAACCGGATCAAGGCTGGCAGCGGAGCATCAACCCCGCATCCGATGCTAGCGCCCAAGCTCCGGAACAGATGAAAGTTCAGCCACTGGCAAAAGCCTCGCAAAAGAATAAACAAAACGAACCCCCATCGAACGGCCACGATGTCATGAACCCGGCCTCGCCTTCCGCGCAGCCCATCTCATCTCCGCCGCAAGAAAATCAACCCGTATACCCTCCGGGCCTGGGGCCTCGTTATCTCGCCGTGGCCACGTCCTGCATGCCCTGGTGGAGAAAACAGGGAATCAATCAAGGCTTCGTGACCGGCACGGTTCCCCGGACTGCCACCAGGCCAGCCCCGGCCACGCGCTTCAGGGGCACAAGGCGGTAGCAGGCACTAAGAGTTTGGAAAGGCATCCCAGGATGCGGGGCTTACTCGGAATAGGGTGAGCGCGGAGCGAGCGCCGATGCAGCGCGAGCGGAGCGCGAGGGCGAAGCAGCCTTGTTTTGGCTGCGAAGCCCTTAGAATAATGCCCTTAGAGGTCTTTGAAAATTCATGAAGGCAGCGCTCACACGACCGCGCAGATAGCTGCGGGTTTGCTTCGATCCGTGTTGATCCGTCCTCATCCGTGGCGAAAAGGGTTTGCTTTTCCTTGGAGCTTGGAGCTGCGAACTTGGAACTGCCCCTCAGCTAGTCCCCACCCTGACATCAGTTTCCCCCAGCAAATACGCGATGATCAGCGCTGTTTTAGAGCTCTGGGCACTAGCTAGCAAGTCCCCACCCCGCGGCTCCGGGTTCTATAAAAACTGCATGGCGCATCACACTTCAAACTGAAGCGCACCCAAATCTAAACCAACCTTCTTGGCTGAAGTGCGTCCAATAATAGGGAACTTTGCCGTCTTTTTTCCGTATTCTTCTCTATATGCGGTTACTGCTTGATATCTTCCTGCAGACCATACGCACCCTCTGGGCGCATAAGCTACGCTCGTTTCTGACTATGTTTGGCATTGCCTGGGGTGTGGGCTCGCTGCTGTTGCTGGTCGGGGTGGGCGAAGGGTTTCGTTCCGGCCAGAGGCGTGAGCTGAACAATATTGGCGAGAACATCATGTTCATCTTTCCCGGCCGAGTTCCAGCCGTCCAGGGAAGCCAGATATCCGCCCGGCCTTACCAGTTGACCTACGATGACTATCTTGCCGTGCGTGACGGGGCCAAGGCAGTGCGCTACGTTTCGCCCATCCTCTCGCGCGGGGACATCAGCGCGGTCAGCGACTACACCAGCACCAACGGCGAAGTCTTTGGCATCGTGCCTGAGTACAACAAGATCCGCACCATTAACATGGGGCCCGGTCGCTGGATCAATGATGAGGATAACGCCCAGCACCGCCGCGTGACCGTGATTGGCTCCGAGATGGGCAGGAACCTTTTTCCCGGACGCCCCGCGGTGGGCAACACCATCACGCTCAACAATGTGAGTTTTGAAGTTATCGGAGTGCTGGTAAAGATCGGCAAGGAAGGGAACAGCGGCACCAACCTGCGCTTCTTTGTGCCGGTGAATACCATGCGCGACCTGTTCCGGGTCAAGGGCGACAACAAATACGACGCCATTTCATTCATCAACTACCAGCCGCTCACCACAGATGGGCACGAGCTGGCCAAGCAGCAGGTGCATCAGATCATCGCCCAGCGCCACGCCTTCGACTGGCACGATAAAGACGCCTTCGAGGAGTGGGACACCATTGAAAACATGAAGACCGTAGGAAAGATCTTCGATGTGATGGATTTGTTCCTGGGCGGCGTGGGCATGGTAACGCTGGGACTGGGCGCTATCGGCATTATCAACATCATGCTGGTTTCGGTGACCGAGCGCACCAAAGAAATTGGACTGCGCAAGGCCCTGGGTGCGACCAACAAGAACGTGCTCACGCAGTTTTTCCTGGAGGGCGCGTTTCTCACGCTGCTGAGTGGAGGCGCGGGATTGGCGGTTGCCGCCGGGATGATGGCGCTGCTTTCCAATCTTCCCCAGCCTGAGGGTTTTGATACGCCGCAACTGGTGCCCACGTCGGCGGCGCTGGCCATTGCTTCCCTCGCGCTTGCCGGTATTGTTGCCGGGCTGTATCCGGCGCGGAAGGCCGCTATGATGACGCCGGTCGAGGCGTTGAGGAGCGAGTAGGGAAGCGAAGTAGGAAGTGCGAAGGAAGAGAGTTAGAAGATTCTTCAGGGAATGCCTTGAGGCAGCATGGCTACTGAAATATTTTCGGGGTCCTTCGACTCCGCGCCCATCCGCATGGTTTGGGAAAGGCTCTGGCGGCGCTACGCTCAGGATGACACTTCCTGAAAAGTAAAAGCTATTGGGGATGCGATCAGGGCGAAAGCTGAAAGTAAAAGCTAAAAGCTAAGAGCCAAAAGCTAAGAGCCAAAAGCTAAGAGCTAAAACGACCAAACACAGCTAGAAGCTAGGAGCTAGGAGCTTGAAACTAGCAGCTAGCAGCCAGGAGCTAAAACATGACCACCGATTTGCTCGAGCAGGCATACAGTTCGTTGAAGCATAACCGCCGGCGTTCGGCGCTGACCATGCTGGGCATGGCGTGGGGCATTGCTACCGTGGTGCTGCTGCTCTCCTATGGCGCGGGCTTCGAGCGTGCCATCATGTATTTCTTCTCCAGCTTCGGCTCCAACATGATCGGCGTTTTTCCCGGACGAACCTCGCTCCAGGCTGGTGGAACCAAAGCCGGAGCGCAGATCCGTTTCAAGATGGAAGACGTGGATGCTCTCACCGCCGAGGTTCCTCTCATCAAACGCATCTCGCCTTTTGTGGACATAAACAACGCCACGGCGCAATATGACACGCGCAGCGCCATCATCTCCACCAGTGGCGTCTATCCCAGCTATCAGGACATCCGCAATATGACCGTCTCTGAGGGCAGGCTGCTCAACGAACAGGATGAACAACAGCATTCGCTCTCTGCCGTCATGGGTTCGGAGCTGAAAGACAAGCTGTTTTCCGGCAAGCCGGCCATTGGGGAAAGCGTGCGCGTGAATGGCCTCTCCTTTCAAATCGTCGGTGTCTTGCAGCGCAAGGTCACCGACGGCGATGATAACGACAATAACCGCGTCTTTATCCCTTTCAGCACGATGGGCCAGATCAAAGACACGCAATACGTGAACGGAATCTTCATGGAATACGAGGGCCCCAACAACGAGAAGGTGGAAAACGCGGTCCGTCAGAGCATGGCGGCCCACCATAACTTTGATGCTAAGGACAAGCGCGCCATCTTCGTCTGGAACCTCATGCAAGACGTCCAGGAGTTCCGCATCGTGACCACCGGCATCAAGATCCTGCTGGCCTTTATCGGCACGCTCACCCTGGGCATCGGCGGCATTGGTCTGATGAACATCATGCTGGTCTCGGTCACGCAGCGCACGCGCGAGATAGGCGTCGAAAAAGCGCTGGGTGCGCGCAAACGCCACATCCTCTTTCAATTCCTGGCGGAAGCCATGGCCATCACCGCCGCAGGAGGCATTGCCGGCGTGATTCTGGCCTACATTGTTTCCTGGTGTGTCGGGTCGCTGACTCTGTTTGGCGCTTTCGTGAAAGATGCCGGTGAAGGGGACATCCATTTAAAAATTGATCCCTCAATCCTGCTGACGGCCACATTGATTCTGGCCTTCGTGGGATTGGTGAGCGGCATGCTCCCCGCCATCAAAGCGGCGCGCATGGATCCTATTGAGGCTTTACGCTACGAGTAGAGTAAAGGCTTACCGCGGATTACACGGATTTGCGCGGATTTCAAAACTTCATTGTTAGAGCACGTCTACACGTCTAATAGAATGACGCTTAGGGATGAGCATCAGGTAGTCTTTGTAAGACTGAGGACTGAGGACTAACGACTGAGGACTGCTGTTTCATGCAGATGCTGCTCGACATCTTTCTGCAGACGATGCGCACACTTTGGGCGCATAAGCTGCGCTCGTTCCTGACCATGTTCGGTATTGCCTGGGGAGTGGGATCACTTCTGCTGCTGGTGGGCGTGGGCGAGGGCTTCCGCTCCGGCCAGCAGAAAAACCTGGCGACCGTCGGCCAGGACATCATCTTCGTTTGGTCCGGCCGCATTCCCGCCGTATCCGGACAGCATCAGGGCATGCGTCCTTACTTTCTTACTTACAAAGACTACCTCGATGTCAAGAATGAAGCGCAACTGGTGCGCTACGTTGTTCCTATCATCAACCGGGGCGACCTGCGGGCGATAAGCGATTTTGCCAGCTCCAGCGGGGCGGTGAGCGGCAGCCTTCCCGATTTCAGCAACATTCGTTTCACCCCGATGGGCGAGGGCCGCTGGTTGAATGACGACGATGTAGCCGAGCACCGCGCTGTCTGTGTGCTCGGGTTTCAGATGATGCGCAACCTCTTTCCCGGAAGGCCGGCTATCGGCAGCACCATTCTGCTGAACGGAATCCGCTTTGAAGTGATCGGAGTGCTTTCCAACATCGGACGGCAAGAGAACAACCAGAACAACATGCGCGTCTATATTCCCTTCAGCACCATGCGAATGTACTTTCCCATGAAGAGCGAGCAGACGCCTGACGATATTTCGGCGCTCAACTTTCGTCCGGTCAGCCGCGAGCAGCATGCCGCGGCCATCGAAGAGGTGCACAGGATCATCGGCCGCAACCACGGCTTTGATTATCACAACAAAGATGCGTTCGAAGGCTGGGACACCATACAGAGCGAAGAGCAGGTCGGCAAGATCTTTACCGCCATGGACGTGTTCCTGGGCGGCGTCGGCATGGTCACGCTCATGCTGGGCGCCATTGGCATCATCAACATCATGCTGGTCTCGGTGACCGAACGGACGCATGAAATCGGTCTCAGGAAGGCGCTGGGCGCGACCAATCGCAATATCATGTCGCAGTTTTTCCTCGAAGGCGCATTTCTTACCACACTCAGTGGAGGCATGGGGATCGGGGCCGCGGCTGCTCTGATGGCGGGGCTGGGAATGTTTGAGCCTCCTAACGGCTTTGATCCGCCACACCTGGTGCCCATGTCGGCGGCGCTGGCGGTGATTTCGCTTTCTGCTGCGGGGATCGTGGCGGGGTTGTATCCTGCGCGCAAAGCCGCGCTGCTTACTCCGGTGGAGGCGTTGAGAAGGGAATAGGAAGTATGAAGTACGAAGGAAGAAGGATGAAGCTAAATTCTTATCGCGAGGGAAGGTAAGAGCTAAGAGCCAAAAGCTAAGAGCCACAAGCTAAGAGCTATCAAGAACCAAACACAGCTAGAAGCTAGCAGCTAGGAGCCGCCTTTAGATGGTCCACGATCTTCTCGGGCAAGCCTATTCCGCCATGCGTTACAATCGCCGGCGCACCGCGCTCACCATGCTGGGCATGGCCTGGGGCATCGCGACCGTGGTCTTGCTGCTGGCTTATGGCGCCGGATTCGGGCGCGCTATCCACAACATATTTTCTAATTTTGGTTTGCAGATGATGGGCATCTGGCCGGGGCGCACTTCTCTGCAGGCGGGTGGCGCCAAGGCCGGCACGGCAATACGCTTCACTCTGGATGACGTGCAGCACATTCAGGACCTGGTGCCGCTGGTGCGCCATATCAGCCCGGAGGGTTGGATGCAAACCGACGTCGAGCGTGACAATCGCTCCTTCCAACTCCCCGCCAATGGCTTGACCCCAGACATACAGTACATCCGCGCAATTCAAGTGGAAAGTGGACGGTTTTACGGTCCCGAGGACGAAATGCAGCACGCCCGCGTGGCCGTGCTGAGCTCCGATGCAAAAACCAAGCTGTTTTCAGGCGAGTTCGCGGTAGGTGAAAACATTCGCATACACGGCATCACCTTTCAGGTCATCGGCGTGCTTGCAGCGCACATGCAGGAAGGGGACGACAATATCAACGACATAATCTACATTCCCTTCAACACTATGAGTGACCTGAAAGACATGCACTACCTCGATGGCATATGGATCGGCTACGAAGGCACCGAATACGAGAAGATTGAAGGCAATATCCGCAGCGTGCTGGCCAGTTATCACAACTTCAATCCCAAGGACCCGCGGGCGGTCTTTGTCTGGAACACCATGAAGTCGGTCAACAACTGGCAGATCATCACTGTGGCGCTCGAGGTCTTTCTGGCCTTTATCGGCACGCTGACGCTGGGCATCGGCGGCATCGGGCTCATGAATATCATGCTGGTCTCGGTGACTCAGCGCACGCGCGAGATCGGCGTGGAAAAAGCCCTGGGGGCGCGCCGGCGCGATATCCTGTTTCAGTTTCTGGCGGAGGCGCTGGCCATCACCATTGTCGGCGGGCTGCTGGGCATCATCGTGGCCTACACCATTTCTTTTGCTGTAGGGGCAATTCCTTTGTACAGCGTGATTGCCAAGAATGCCGAGGCGGCGGATATCCACCTGGTCATCTCGCCGGTCAATCTGCTGGTTTCAACCTTTATTCTGATGCTCGTGGGGATTGTGAGCGGCATGCTGCCGGCCATCAAAGCGGCGCGTATGGATCCCATTGAGGCATTGCGCTATGAGTAAAGAAAAAGCTAACCACAAAGGACACTAAGGTATTCACGAAGGACACGAAGGTAAATAGGGGGCACTGCTACAGATAAAAAAGGGCGCACTTGGCGCCCTTCTTAATTCCGACCTGAGAACTGTATTTACGCTCCAACTAACTCGGCTTCTGAGCGTACGCCATACATCTCGTACCACGGGGTTGCGGCCTTCAGGCGCTCGTTAACATTTTGAATATTCTTTACGCCCTCTGTGTTCATCCAATCTTCAAAGGCCTTGCGCCCTTGCTTGGCGTAAACCGGGATGCCATCTTTCCAGGTGGCGCGTCCGCACAGTACTCCGGCGAACTTCACGCCCGACTCGGCTACCAACTCCAAAGACTCGGTGAACTCGGCGTTGCTGACGCCGGCAGAGAGATAAATGAAGGGCTTGTTGGTGGCCTCGGCCGTGCGGCGGAAAAGATCCTTGGCCTCCTGCTTGGTGTAAGCTTTCTGGCCGCCGAAGGCCTTGGTGCCTTCGACAAACTTCATGTTGACGGGGATTTCGACCTTCAGCACGTCTACCCCATATCTGTCTTTGGTGAACTCGGCCATGCTTTTGGTCACGATCTCCGGCTTTTTCTTGGCATATTCCAGGCCTTTTTCATCCACGCCTTCTTCGTATCCCACCAGTTCGAGGAAGTATGGAATGTCGTTGGCGCGGCACTCGTCGCCAATGCGCTCCGCCCAGGCGTGTTTAACGTTGTTGATCTTGTCGCCATCGGTGGGAGTGTAGTAAAGCAGGATCTTGACGGCATCGGCGCCGGCTTCTTTCAGCCGCTTAGCCGACCAGTCGCCCAGTAAATCGGGCAAACGGCCGGGCTCGGTCTTGTCGTAGCCTGTCTTTTCATAGGCGAGCAGCAGGCCGGAGTTCTTGTTGCGGGCCTTGGCAGCCGGCAGCCCCCACTCGGGATCCAGTAAGATGGCGCTGGCATACTGCGTGAGCACCTGGCTCACGACAATCTTGAATTCTTCCATGTTGGCATCGGTAATCTCCCCGCCCTTTTCCTTGGCCAGGGACTTCTGCAGTGAGCCGCGCTGGTCCATGGCGGCGGCGGCGATGACGCCGCGCTTATCGGCGAGATTCTTTAATCCGGCGAGTTTCCCCGGGGTGAGCTTCATGACATCCTCCTGTATGTGACAACAAAAAGAATAACTAATTAAAAGAGTAATTGTAACGCACGCGCACCGGTTCCCGTGCGACCGTCGTCACCAGGCCGTATTCTTAATTTCGGTTTGACAAATTTCGCGCTCCAGCCGAGAGCCTTACTTCTGCGGCGGAGCGGGCGGCTTCCAGGTATTCAGGAATTGGATGATGTCTTCTTCCGACATGCCCCGGGCGCTTTCAAATTCTGCGGTTGCATCAAGCACCTTACCTTCCGGCGTCAGGACGGCCAAAGATGGAATGCCTTTTTCCAGGTCAACGTGGTATTTCTTCACCAGATCCAGGTTCTTGTCGAAGCGGCCAACATCCACGTGTACCACCTTGAAGTTGGCGTTCAACAGCGGCTCTACCCGCGGCTGATGAAAACCGTAGTCGAGCGCGTAGCAGTCTCCACACCAACTGGCGCCAAAGACAAGGATCACGCGCTTATGTTCTTTGCCCGCTTCACTCATGGTGTGCGCAATTTCCTGCTGCGCATCGGCGTCTGAGCGGTACAGATTGGGGTCAGGTCGAAAAGGTATCTTGAGAGGCGTGTTTGCTGTCTGTGCCTGGCAGAAGGTTGCAAGCAGGATCAGCGGAAGAAATAGAGACTTGCGCATTCGCATGTTTAGACCTCATGCGCATAGTAAACCAAAAGCAGGTCTCGTGGAGATTCAGTAGCGTCCTGCATTTATCGCGAGATGCCTTTGCGCGCCAGCAACGCACGGTGATTGCTGGTGTCAGCTTACGTACAGAGAGGGCTGCCACGATATAATCGTGCACTACACGGAGGTGTTGTGTTGGGCCGGCTTCGACAGGTGCTGCTGCGCGACTTTATTGGAGGGTTTGTCATTGCTTGGATGCTGGCCAATGGGCTTGGAAGTCTTATTGGAATCTTTTCCACTCCGCTTGAATTGCTTGCCGCAAGCCTTTTCAATCACGCTGTCAGAGATACCCTCGGGGCCGTGCCGGAGGGTATGAGAGCAGGCCTTGTCATTTCGGGAGTAGTTCGAGCCAGCCTATTCTTTTTGGTGGCCTACATCCTGGCGAGTTGGTTGTATGGTCAACCTAAGCCGCAGAAAGATGATACAAAAGGAAAGATAATTGACGGCGCCGGCGAGGGTAACGGAAGCACCTCACAATAGCTTCACTGACGCAAGAGCAAGCTCCCCAGTACGGCCTGCTGTTTGGTGATCAGCGACTCGATTCCACGAATTTGTAACCGACAAATGATGACGAAGAGCCGGGCTGTTGATATCAGCTTGGTTTGTGGAAGACGGTATAAAGTAAGAAAAGGTTAAGGATGATCCCAAGTAAGCCAAAAACTCGAAAAAACCAGATTGGTTTTGATCCGAACCCGAAACGCTTGTATCGCTCGCTCTGATTAGCCTTTCTTACTTCTGTCGGGTTGAGAAATATATACAACGACATCGCAAATGAGCAGAGAAAAAGGATAAGCATTGCTGCCCTATCGTCGTTATTCATCAAATTGAAAGCCAGACCATTGACCATTCCAGCCTCATTGTCTTAGGAGCAGGCTCCCCAGCACGGCCTGCTGTTTGGCGATCAGGGACTCGATTCCTTTGCGCGCAAGGTCCATCATCTTTTTGAGCTGTGCGTCATCGAAGGGATGTTGTTCGGCTGTGCCCTGGATCTCCACAATCTTTTTGCCGCCGGTCATTACCAGGTTCATATCCACTTCGGCGCGGGAGTCTTCTTCATAGGCAAGATCGAGCAGCACTTCACCATCCACAACGCCCACGCTGGTTGCGGCCACGTAGTCGCGGATGGGAGCGGAGGTAAGCGTGCCCGCCTCTACCAGCTTTTGCATGGCCAAGCCCAGCGCCACGAATGCGCCGGTGATGCTGGCAGTACGTGTACCGCCATCGGCCTGAATGACGTCGCAGTCAATGAAGATGCTGCGTTCGCCCAGGCGGGCGAGATCGGTTACGGCGCGCAGCGATCGGCCGATGAGGCGCTGGATCTCGTGCGTCCTGCCGCCGATGCGTCCCTTGGCCGATTCGCGCGGGGTACGCGTGAGCGTGGAGCGCGGAATCATGGCGTACTCGCTGGTGATCCAGCCCTTGCCGCTGTTGCGCAAAAATGAGGGTACGCTTTCTTCCACGGAGGCGGTACAGATGACGCGCGTGTTGCCCACCTCAATCAACGCCGAGCCTTCGGCTGTGGTGATGTAGTCCGTAATTATCTTCACCGGACGCATCTGCTCCGGTGTGCGATTGTCAGATCGATAGATCATTGGAAGGCGGCTCCAAGCTCTCAGCTCCAAGCTGCAAGCGGAGGCAATCTGAGATCATCTCACAGAAAGATAAAAATCTTAAACGCGGCGAAAATGCGTGGGCAAGATGCCCACACGACAGCCGGCGGGACGCCGGCGCTACTTCAAACTGAACCACTACAGGAAAGCTCTTGCTTGAAGCTCGGAACTGAGAGCTTGGAGTTAGCTCTTGAGCTGCACGAGTTTCACTTCTTCGATGCGCTGGCCCAGGAAGCGTTCGCCTATGCGCTGGAATTTTTCTACCGAGTCAGTAGCGAAGAAAGAGAGTTTGGGCAAAGAATTTTTTGATTGAGCAGGATCGTGGGCTTTGGTTTTTTTGAAGTGCCGTACTACGGCATCTGCCGTGGATTCGGCTGAGTCTACGATGGCAACCCGCGGCGGAGTGAGGCTACGAAGCAGAGCACTCAGCAAAGGATAGTGTGTGCAGCCCAGCAAAAGAACATCCGTCTCCGAATCGTCGGCGAACAATTCATTCAGATAAATCTCGGCAACTTGCCGGGTAACGCTGTGCTCGGTCCATCCTTCTTCTACGAGTGGGACAAAAAGTGGGCAGGCCTTCTCCCGCGCCTCGATGCCACGTTTTTTCAGGGCCCGCTGATAGGCATGACTGGAAACCGTAGCCTCGGTCGCAATGACCGCCACTTTACGGCTTTGGCTGACCTCAGATGCACGGGAAGCGCCAGGCTCAACCACTCCGATGACGGGGATGCGGAGCGCATCTTTGATCGGTCCCAGTGCCAGGGCCGTAGCGGTGTTGCAGGCAACGACCAGCAAATCAGCTCCCCGGCTTTGCAGGAAGCGCGCGCTGGATTTAGCGTACTTGGCCACGGTTTCTGCGGACTTTGATCCGTAGGGCAAGCGCGCTGTGTCGCCGAAATACTGGTAGTGGGCGTGGGGAAAAAGCCGGATCAGTTCTTTGAGAACAGTAAGTCCACCCATGCCAGAATCGAAAACTCCGATGTTGGGCGGATGTTTAGCAGCACGAGATCTAGTGATTTTAGCCATGAGGAATTCAGGTTTTATTGCAATGCTTGTACCAACTGGTTCACGACGCTTGCGTCATAGACTGTGATCAGGTCGGCGTGGCCGGCCAGGGTCTCGCGCTCTTGTCCATCTACCAGGATTTTTACTTGCTTGATCTCGGGGATATTGGCGGAAAGCGTGGCGATCATCGAATCCACGGTCAAAGTTTCTTCCCACACTCCAGAGCGGTGAGTGTCGGCAAAGGTGCTGTTCAAATCAACGACCGCCAGGTTCTGGTTCACCATGTAAACATCGTTGACGTCTGATCCCGCGCCAATCGGATGCGGCGAGGTTTCCTGCAGGTACTCGGTCAGCAAGGTTCGCAAAATCGTCCGTGCTCTTGCCGGAGTCTCACTCGGCAGCGCCACCATCGTAGTGCGCTTGCGCAGCACGCCCAGGTCATCATAGGCAACATAAAGTGTTACTGGTTCGGCGGCGGCGCTTACCGGTGGGGCCAACAGCGTAGAGTCGGTGCTGTGCCAGGTGCTGGTCTCGGCTCTGTGCTTCAAGCTCAGCATGTAGAAGCCAACGCTGAAGATTCCGGCCAGCAGCAAGGCGAACGAGATTTGCACATGGCGTGGAATCATCGCGGCTGCTCCAGGCTGCTTCGCACAGAGACGATAGCGGCGGCCAGCGAGTTGGCAACCATCTGCTGATAGTTGCTGTTGGTCAGGCTTTCTGCGTCACCATTTTGCGGTGCAACTTCAATTGCGATGGCGGCCCCGGCAATATTGTTCAGCGGTCGCACTGGGGCAGGCATCATCGCGACCGGAAGTTTGGACTGGTTCTTGGTGATTTGATCTATCACCGAGTAAGCCAGAATTCTACTGTTGTGCACGTACCCTGACTGCGCCGTTTCCCAGGGAAGGAAAGTGCCGGGCGCAGGAGCAGTTTCAGGCAGCATGGAAGTGTAAACCCGCACTCCGTGCCCCAGGGTACCGGCGTGGATAGCGACATAAACCGCGGCGCGCGACGTGTTGGTCACCGCCGCCCGCTGGTCGAGCGAGATGGTGGAATCAGAGTCGCGGATCATGAACGTTACCAGGCCACGGTCATTCAGTTCGGCGCGCAGCCGGCGGGCAATGGCCAGGGTTATATCTTTTTCCGCCAACTTGTCGCTGAGTGCGGCGCCGCGTTCGGAGCCGCCGTGGCTGGGATCAATCACAATTAAATAACGCGTATGCGGCACACTAGGCTCGCCCAAAATCGCTGATCCGGAGCTGGCCGCAACAGGTGAGTTAGGATTGCTCTCTGTCGCAGCCGTGCTATTGGCAGCAGGAGTCCCGCTGGCTGTCTGCGTTTCCGCCGGCGAGGTGGCCGTCGCCAGTTTAGGGGCCGCTGAAAGGACAATCGTTTTGCCCTTATCGCTGAAACTTGCCAGCAGGGGCTCAGAAGCCTCGATCACCATCTCGCCTCCGTTTTCATTTTCGGAGTAGTGCACAGAGGTAATGAGCGGGTCGTCATACTTCAGGTTTTGTGCCGTCATCGCCAGCGGGTCATGGCTGAAGGAGAGCCGCAGTTTGCCTCCTTCTGAGGTGATGCGCGGGTTCACGGATGCTGTGAAAGAAAGCGCCAGGGTGCTGGGTGTTCCTTTCTTCAGCTCTGCGGAAAATCGCGTGCCTCCGCCGTTGACAAAGAGCCGCCGGGAGATTTCGTGATATTCGGCGTGTCCACCTGTAAAGTGCGGTAATAGTTCCACCAGCGAGGCGAAGGGCACGAGCCCGTGGTCATTTTCGAGAAGAAATTTGCTTGCGAGCTGTACAGAAGTGTTGCCGACCTTGCCGCTGGTTTGTCCGGACTTAAAATGCGCCTCTAGGCGGTCGTAGCGGAGCTTGAAATTGTCTCCCTCGATCGTGGCAGAGGTGTGTCCCAGTTGATCGAGGATGTTCTGAAGATCAACATATTCCTTGCCCTCGCGTTCCTGAAGAAGAACAGAGAAGCTGCTCTGGGGCGTAATGATGGTGAGTTGTTTATCTTCCGCCGGGCGCGCCACCAGGAAACATAAAGAGACGGCAACCGCAATTCCGGTGATTCGGAATTGCCGCTGCAACAACACCTCTTTATTCCAGCGCATAAATGGTCAGTCCACTTAAGAGTTTAGGATAAAAGTCCGTGGATTTCTGCGGCATAACGTCTCCGGCGAAAGCCACGTCGCGCATCTGCTCAATACGCACCGGGTTCATGAGGAACGCAATATTTGCACTGCCGGAGCGCACCAGTTGCAGGGCCTCTGAGGCATCACGAAGATATCGAATGTGCTCCTGATTGCGGATCGATTCCTCGGACATGCCCAGCGCTCCTTCCAGCAACAATTTGTGCAGTTGGGTTACATCCAGTTGGCGCTGTTGCTCGGGCAGCCCGGCAAGCGCCTGTTGGGCAGCGGGTAAACTTCGCAGCAGTGAGACTGTGTTTTTGGCGGCAGCCAGCAGGGCAACGCCGTTTTTCCCTGCGTCTCTTAGTTTCTGCACCAGTTCGCCGTCTGGAAGCTTTGCGTCAAGCTGCTCGATAGAGAAATATTTTTTTGCTGCCTGGTAAAAGCCCGGTTCGTCAAAAGATGCAAGTCCGGAGACCACGCGGTGTGTCGGCAAAATCAGCAGGCCGGGGCTTGCCATGTTGATCAAGGTCATCATGACGTAATCCCAGGGGGCGGGCTGGGCTGCAGGCGCCGCCGCTCTGCGTTCATTCCGGTAATTGAGGGCGGTTTCGTAGCGGTGATGTCCATCGGCGATGAGAAGTTTCTTGTCGGCCATCACCTGGCGAACGCTCGCGATGATTTCTGGCTCGTTGACTGCCCACAATGAGTGCCGAACTTCATATTCATCGCGCACGCTGATATCGGCCTCGCGGTTTTGCGCCAGCAACCCTTCGACCTCTGATTTAGGGTCGTTGTACAGCATGAAAATCTGGCCAAAGTGTGCGCGGGTAGCACGCAGCAAGTTCAGGCGGTCGCTTTTCGGCTTGGAAAGCGTCTGTTCGTGACGATGAACCACGCCCTCGGAGTACTCGCAAATCTTGCCCAGGGCAATGAAACCCCTGCGCGTATGAACCGGAGCGCTGTAGCCGGGAGCGGTGAATTCCTGGGTATAGAGATAGATAGAAGGCTTGGCATCCTGCAACAGGACTTTTTCAGCCTGCCAGGTTTTCAAATATTCGGCGGCACGGGTATAGACGTTTTGCTGTGGGCCGTCTGCGGCAAACTGTTCCCCCAGGATGATACGTACCAGGTTATGGGGGCTGGCGGCATAATAGCGCCGCTGCATCTCTGGGGTGATTTTGTCGTAAGGTTGAGTCACCAGATTAGAAATCGGGTAACGCACCGCATCGTACCGCAGTGCCTGGAAAGGGAGGATTTCAGCCATGCGAAAGATGATTCTAACATCAACCTGGAATAAGTTCGGGGCGCCGCAGGTTATATCTTGTGTGGTTCGTGAAAGTTAGGAGGGCATGCCTGAAGTGCTTACTAACTGAGGTGCCAAAGAAAACCAATTGTTTGCCCGAAACATCTCAGCGAACTGGCAGATGTCATGTGCCCTTAGAGCTAACCGGGGCGGTGTACTTTAGTGCAGAGCCTGACTTGCAAGCTGTGATAGTATCTGCAGAAAAGAGGCTCTGCTACGTCCATACCTCCCTTGGGCGGACGGAGTTTAGACTGTGCTTTCGACCATAATACTTCCGAGTGCCAGATCGCGCGGGGGGAGGTTCGTACCAGGTTTGCAATCCACAAACCGTGTACGTTTCCAATTCTCAGTTCTCCTGTACGTTATTGTTTTGCTTGCGATCGCAATGATTGCTTCTTCCCCTCTTCTGGCCCAAGGCTCAGACGACCAGGTCCACATCACTCCGCTTCCTAAACCAACTCCTCAGCCGCCGCCTGCGAACAACATTTTAGATCCGACCTTGAAGACGCACACCAAGCCTCTCAAGGTTGATGTGAACCTGGTGCTGGTCAGTGTGACCATTACCGATCCCATGAACCGCATTGTCACCGGGCTGGAAAAGGAAAACTTCCGCATCTTTGAGGGAGACTCCGAGCAGCAAATCAAGCACTTTGCCAGCGAAGATGCGCCTATTTCCCTGGGCGTGATCTTTGACATGAGCGGCAGCATGAGCGACAAAATTGATAAGTCCCGGGAAGCGGTCGTGGAATTTTTTAAGACCGCCAACCCGCAGGATGAATTCTTCATGATTGCCTTCTCCGACCGTCCCGAGCTGGTCTCAGACTTCACGCGGTCGGTGGAAGACATCCAAAGCAAGCTGGTCTACATAGTTCCCAAGGGCCGGACCGCGCTGCTGGATGCCATCTACCTGGGCATGGATAAGATGAAGCAGGCGCAGAACAGCAAGAAAGCGCTTTTGATTATCAGCGATGGTGGCGATAACCGCAGCCGTTACACGGAAGGCGAAATTAAGAGCATGGTGCGGGAAACCGATGTGCAAATCTATGCCATCGGAATCTTCGATTTCCTGGGACGGACCCCAGAAGAGGCAAGCGGTCCCGCCCTGCTGGGTGATATCACGGAAGTGACCGGTGGGCGCACGTATGTGGTTAACAATCCTAATGAGCTGGCAGATACGGCCACAAAAATTGGTATGGAGCTACGCAACCAATATGTGCTCGGATACCGTCCAAACAATGACCGGCATGACGGCAAGTGGCGTAAAATTAAGGTGAAACTGGAGCCGCCCAAAGGGCTTCCGCCGCTGCATGTTTACGCAAAGACCGGATACTATGCGCCTTCGCAATAATCTCGTTCTAGCTATCACAATTCTTTCCCTGATGTGTGTTTCTGGCGCCTGGAATCAGGCAGTGGCCCAGGCTCCTTCGCAACCGCAAGCGGGCGCCGATTCGGAGATCGAGGGCGGCCCCCTCAAACCCGAAGAGCTGGTGGTTCCATCGAATGCGGCCCTGACTTCGCTGTCGCCGCCCATTGTCACCGATTCCACTTCACATTCTCCCAACCATCCCATTGATACCACCCAGGGCAAGGGACACGAGGTGCAGCAGCAGGGCAAAAGCGGCGTCTTTGTCATGCGGGCCGAAGTGGATGAGGTGGTGCTGCACGCTACGGTCGTGGATGATCACCAGCACCTCATCACCACTCTCGATCGCAACGCGTTTTCAGTTTTTGAAGATGGCCAACCGAAGCCCATCACGTCTTTTCGCCATGAGGATGTGCCTGTGGCCGTCGGCATTATTGTGGATAACTCCGGCTCCATGCGCACGAAGCGCGCCGCGGTAACCCAGGCAGCGTTGAATTTCGTCAAAGCCAGCAATCCCGATGACCGGGTATTCATCGTTAATTTTGATACCGACGCCTGGATTGACCAGGATTTCACCGCCAGCATCCCGAAGATGCGCGAGGCGCTGGATCGCATTGATTCGCGCGGCGGTACCGCGCTTTATGACGCGGTAACGGCTTCGGCGGACTACATCATCAAGCAGGAAAAAATTGATAAGAAGCTGGATAAAAAAGTTCTGCTCGTAATCACTGATGGCTGGGACAACGCCAGCCTGCAGTCGCTGGAGCAGGCTGTGCGTCACATCCAGGTTGAAAATGGCCCTACCATCTACACCATCGGCATTCTGGATGAAGATGCGAAAAGAAAGGGCCGCAGGGCACTGCGCGAACTGGCCGAGCAGACCGGCGGAGTAGCTTATTTCCCCAAGGACCTCGCCGAGGTGGACTCCATGACCCAGGAAGTTGCCCGCGACATCCGCAACCAGTACACCATTGGGTTCAAGAAAAACCCTAACGATCCTCCCGGGTATCGCGCAGTCAAGGTAATGGCCCGCGCCGATGGTTACAAAAATCTCACCGTCCGCACCCGCAGCGGATATTTTCAGGGTGAAGAAAAAACTGCAAAGAAATGATGGCCCCCTCCGGCTAGCCCGCAGCGCTTCCGCCTGATAATCTGTATTTACGCCCCATGTATTCACGCCACATGAAAGCTATGCCATGAAAACCCTGGAAGCCGCCCATCTTCGGACTAGGATCAGGATCGCCGAAAACGTCATCGAGCTGGTTGGCAGCACGCCTATGCTGCGCCTCGCCCGGCTGACTCCGCCCGGCGCTGCCGACGTTTACGCAAAACTGGAGTATATGAACCCGGGCGGCAGCGTGAAAGACCGCGCCGCCATAGGCATGATCCGACGCGCCGAGCAGCAGGGCCTGCTGCGTCCGGGATACACGATTCTTGAAGCAACCGCCGGTAACACCGGCATTGGCCTGGCGCTGATCGGCGTGAACAAGGGTTACCGCGTGGTGTTATGTGTTCCTGAGCGCTTTTCCCAGGAAAAAGTCCAGGTCATGGAAGCGCTGGGCGCCGAGGTGCATCGCACGCCCGACGCCGAAGGGATGCAAGGCGCCATCAGGAAAGCCAAAGAGCTGGCTGCAAATATCCCTAACTCTTTTATCGCGCTGCAATTTGAAAATCCCGCCAACCCGGATTTCCACTACGAGACCACAGCCCCTGAAATCTTCGAGCAGATGCAGGGCCAGGTGGATGCTCTGGTGATCGGCGTGGGTACAGGCGGCACTTTTTCCGGAATTGCCCGCTATTTGAAGGAGCGGCTGCCCAACGTTTTGACGGTGGCGGTTGAAACCCAGGGCTCGGTGCTCGCAGGCGGCCCTCCGGGTGAGCATAAGGTGGAAGGCATTGGCGTGAGCTTTATTCCCAAAACCTTCGACAGCCGCGTGGCCGATGAGATCCTTATGGTGCGCGATGACGAAGCTTTTGGCATGGTCAAAGAAATGGCGCGCAAATGCGGCGTGCTGGGTGGCTCGAGCGGCGGCGCCAACGTCTTTGCCGCCGTGCAGGTGGCCAAACGCCTTGGCCCCGGCAAACGTGTGGTCACGGTTGTGGCTGATGGCGCAGAACGGTATTTATCCAAAGGAATTTTTGAGGGCGGAAAGTAAGCTGGAAGTCAGAAGTACGAAGTTAGAGGTAAGAAGCGCGATATGCATTTACTTCTAACTTCTTTCTTCTGACTTCGTACTTCCCAAGAAGTTTGCTAGACATCTCTTATGAAAAAAGATCTAGGTTTTTCCACGAAGTCAATTCACACAGGCCAGGAGCCGGAGCCGGCCACCGGCGCCGTTGTGGTTCCCATCTATGCCACTTCTACTTACGCGCAGGAGGAGATTGGCAAGCACAAAGGCTATGAGTATGCGCGCGTCAGCAATCCCACGCGCACCCGGCTCGAGCAAAATCTGGCGGCGCTCGAAGGCGGCAGCTCATCCCACGTTTTTGCCTCGGGTATGGCGGCCATCAATGCCGTCTGCACCATGCTGAAGGCGGGCGACCACGTTATTTGCTCGGATAACGTTTATGGCGGGGTGCCTCGTCTCTTTAATGAAGTACTGAGCCACTACGGGCTGGAGTTTGCCTATGTTGATACCTCCAATGTTGGCGCAGTGGAGCGGGCCATCAAGCGCAATACCAAAATTGCCTATGTGGAAACGCCCACCAATCCCCTGATGACCATCAGCGACATCGCCGCCATCAGCCGGATCTGCCATCGGCGCAACGTGGAATTGGTGGTAGATAATACATTTCTTTCGCCGTATTTCCAGCAGCCCATCGCGCTGGGGGCCGACATGGTGGTCCACTCCACTACAAAATTCCTCAACGGCCACAGCGATGGTCTGGGCGGAGTGGTGATCTGCACCAAGCCAGCACAGGCAGAAAAGCTGGCGTTTATCCAGAAAGCCGCAGGCGCGATCATGTCACCCTTTGAATGCTGGCTGGTGCTGCGCGGCGTCAAGACTCTAGCTGTGCGTATGGAGCAGCACGACCGCAACGGACGCGCCGTGGCCGCGTTTCTGGAAAAGCATAAGAAAGTTGAGAAGATCTACTATCCCGGTTTGCCCGATCATCCTCAGCACCAGTTGGCCAAACAGCAGATGAGCGGCTTCGGCTCCATGATCACCTTTGAGACCGGCTCGCTGAAAAATGCCAACAAGATGTTGCGCAAATTGCGCATCTGCACGCTGGGCGAATCCCTGGGCGGAGTGGAGACGCTGATCTCGCATCCCGCCACCATGACCCACGCGGCATTAGGCGAAAAAGGCCGCAAAGCCATCGGCATTACCGACGGTATGGTGCGCATCTCGGTGGGCATTGAAGACGTGGAAGATCTGTTCGAGGATCTGGACCAGGCCCTGGCGGCGATTTAACCAGTCGCTGAGCAACATGCAGCAACAACTGTGAAACATGCGCATTACTTCTAGCCATTGCTGGCGCAAGACGTGGTGGTCTCTGCTGCTGATTATGATAAGCGCGGGCCTCTCCGCTTTGCCCAATCACACACAGAAATCGCGATCGGGAAATTCCCGCACTCAAGTGATCGGCTACCTTACCGAAAATGGCGTGAAGGCCGGCCGGTACACTGTGAAAGATGCTGTAACCAGTGGTGCTGCCGGGCTCCTCACCAGGCTTGATTATGCGTTTGGCCGGGTTGAAGGTAATCAATGCCAGATTGGAGACCGGGAAGCGGCGTTGGACCACGCGTACGGCGCTGCAGAGAGTGTTGATGGCACCGCCGATCCAGTTGGCCCCAACCGGCTTCGCGGCGCCTTCCATCAACTCCAGGAGCTGAAGCGCCGTTATCCCAGATTGAAGCTGGTCATATCGTTCGGTGGCTGGGGCCAATCCCAGGGTTTTTCCAGCGCCGCTGAGCCCGACCACGTGCGCGAATTTGTGCGCTCCTGCGTGCACACCTTTGTTGAAGGAAACTTTGCTCCGGGCATTCATGCTCCGGGAATTTTTGATGGCATTGATATTGACTGGGAGTATCCGGTGGAAGGCGGAGTGACCAAGGGCAGCCCGGAGGACACCAAGAATTTCACCGCCATGGCCGCGGAATTCCGCCGCCAACTCGATGCCATTCGGCCAGGTCTTCTGCTCACTGCAGCGCTGCCAGCTGAGGCTGAACTCTATAAAAACTTTGAGCTGAAAAAAATCAGCCGCTCCATGAACGATCTCTCCATCATGGCTTACGATCTCCATTGGAACAGCGAGCCGCTGACCAACCTGCACAGCCCCTTGTTCCACGATCCCGCCGATCCATCAAAAGCTCCAATGGACGACCACTTTGGAGATTATGCCGTTCGGGGCTTTCTCCAGGCCGGTGTCCCGGCCCGGAAGATCGTGTTGGGCGTTCCTTTTTATGGCAAAGGCTGGAGTGGAGTGAAAGATATCAATCATGGTCTCTACCAGCCAGCGACTGGCCCTGCACAGGATTGGGGTGGCTACAGAGCGCTGAAGGCCTTGCCGGATGCAGACCGGCAGTACTCTTCAACGGCAGTGACCTGCACTCTCTGGAGTGGCGGCAACTTCTGGAGCTACGATTGTCCTGAGGCTTTGCGCGTGAAGATGGATTACGTTCGAAGTCACCACCTGGGCGGAGTGATGTTCTGGGAACTGAGCCAGGATACAGACGACGGGGAACTGCTGCGTGCGTTGATCCAGCGCTGAAGCGCTAGGCTATGCGTCACCCCTGTCGGGGCTGTTCCTCTTGCCGTTATGCGAAATTGAGTTCGATCCCAAACTTACGACGACTAGCGGGCTGTTCTATCTCATCGTCTCCGAACTGAGGCTTGCATTATGAGTTTTCAATACGAAGAATGATGAGAATGCCTCGACAATCTTTGCCGGCAACTCGCCAACCGCTTTCCGCGCCAAAAGATCATGGCCCAGACCTTCAGCTTCCAGCAGCATGGTGCGGGCGGGAATCAGCTTCAGCGCTGACTCGATCTCTATCGTCGAGCCGAACGGATCACGCGAGCCATGCACGAAGAGCGCCGGGACCCGCATCCTGGAGAAATGGCCGGTACGCATTTCGGTTGGCTTTCGCGGTGGATGGAGAGGGTATGACAGCAGCAGCAACCCAGCCAGCAGTTGCAGACCGTCAGATTGAGGATTACCAATTTGGGAATCATTGGCAGGAATACCGGCCGATAGCGAGTCGGCAACCAGCATAGTTGCCTGCCTGCCACCGTAGGAGTGGCCTCCAAGAAAGACATGGCCAGGCACCCGCTGCTTTACCACGTTGACCGCTCGCCGCAGTCCTTCCCGATCACGTTCAGCGTAAGCCGGGAAGGGCGGACCATGCGGGCGTGCCTGGCGGAAGGGAAGGTCGCAGCGCAGGACAGTAAACCCGGCTTCGGCGAATGCATCGGCTATTGCTACCAGGAGCTTGGACTGGCAATTTGCTCCGGCCCCATGGGTGAGCACCAGCGCGTCGCCGTTTTCGTGAGCGGGTAGATGAAGGAAACCACGAACCGCCGGCTCGGCGGAAAGATCGGCAAAGGGTTCGACAGAGCGTTGTGAAGCCACAGATAAATTGTATATAGAAATTCGGTTATCACGATCATGCTTGAAATTGTCATTCCGACGCGTAGCGGAGGAATCCCTTTTGTGCCGAAACCCCATGCTCCCGTTCATCAATCAACAAAGGGCAAAGGGATTCCTCGTCGCGCTGCTCCTCGGAATGACAAGAAGTCTTAATTTTTCTGCAGGCTTAAAGTGTGTAGGAACAGATATTTCCTTTACTCGTAGCGCAGTGCCTCAATCGGATTCAACCTTGCTGCTTTGCGTGCCGGGTAATATCCAAAGAAGATGCCCACGGCAATCGAGAAGATCACTGCGATCAGAATTGCAGTTGTGGAAACGGAAACAGGCCAGCCCAGCACCCGTGGGATCAAGAAGCTCAGGATCAAACCGCTGAGAATGCCGATGGCTCCTCCCATTGCGCTCAGCACCACTGCTTCGGTCAGGAACTGGCGCTGTACGTCTTCTTCGGTCGCGCCGATAGCCATTCGGATGCCGATCTCGCGCGTGCGCTCCGTCACAGAGACCAGCATGATATTCATGATGCCAATTCCGCCGACGATCAATGAGACGCTGGCAATCGAGGCCAGCAGCAACGTCATCACGGTTGTTTGCTGATCGTAGAGGTCGGCCACGTCAGCCATATTGCGCACGAAAAAGTCGTCATCCTGTCCCGCACGGATATGATGCCGGTCGCGCAGTACGCCTTCAATCTGGGTTTGGGCGGCGAAGCTGGCTTCTTTGGACTGGGCCGAGACCATGGCATATTGCAGCCATTCATTTCCTGCGATCTTTTTTTGTACCGTGGTGTACGGCATGATGATGATGTCATCCTGATCGCTGCCCATGGCTACCGAAGATCCTTTTACGGAAAGCACGCCGATAACGTGAAAAGGTAACTGGTTAATGCGGACCGTCTGGCCTATGGGGTCGGTGTCGCCAAACACGTTCTTGCGCACCGTATCGCCAATGATGGCTACGTTGTCTGCCGTCTGCACATCATCCTGGGTGAAGTTCGTGCCTTCGGCCAGCGGCCAGACACGAATATCCAGATAGTCGGGTTCGGTGCCGGTAATGCGCGTATACCAGTTGTCATTGCCGAAGACGATCTGCGCCGAAGCTCCGGTGCCGGCGGCTACTGTGGCCACCGCCGGGCATTCGCGCCGAATAGCCACAACATCGTCGTAAAGCAGGGTCTTGGTGTTGCCCCAGCCCAGGCGCACGCCGCCTTTATTCATGGTTCCCGAGCCAACATAAAGAACGTTGGATCCCATGGCCGCAATTTGCTGCTGCACCTGCTGCTGAGCGCCTTGTCCTAAAGCCACCATGGCAATCACCGCACCGACGCCGATGATGATGCCCAGGCTGGTCAGGCACGAGCGCATCTTGTTGCGCGCGATTGCCCGTAGTGCGATGCGAATTGTGGCCATCAACTCCATAGTGCTACTCCAGAGCTAGTCCTCAAGCTGCGGCAGCGTCCGCAGAACTTCGCTGGCAATCTGCCGGTCCTGAATCGGCTCATCTTTGCGGATCTTTCCGTCGCGGAAGATAAGAGCACGCTTGGCAAACTGCGCAATATCGGGTTCGTGGGTCACCAACACAATCGTCAGTCCGCGCTCGTCGTTGAGTTTCTGAAATATTTCCATGACCTCGACCGACGTGCGGCTATCGAGGTTGCCGGTGGGCTCATCGGCCAGCAGAATGGCCGGCCTGTTTACCAGCGCCCGCGCAATGGCCACGCGCTGTTGCTGTCCACCGGAGAGCTGAGAAGGGAAGTGTTCAGCGCGGTCGGCCAACCCAACCATCGCCAGGGCCTCTTTGGCCCGCTTCAAGCGTTCTTCTTCCGAGATCCGCGCATAGATTGCGGGAAGCTCAGCGTTTTCCAGGGCCGTGGTGCGCGACAGCAGATTGAATCCCTGGAAGACGAAGCCGATCTTGCGGTTGCGAATGGCGGCCAACTCGCGTTTGTTCAACAGCGAGACATCCGTTCCTTCCAGAAAATATTTCCCGGCACTGGGCCCGTCGAGACAGCCGAGGATGTTCATGAACGTGGATTTACCGCTGCCGCTGGCACCCATCACAGCCACAAACTCTCCGTGGGCAATTTCAACGCTGATTCCACGCAACGCGTGCACCTTGGTATCACCCAGCTCGTAATACTTGTGCACATCTTCCACACGGATCGGGCTGGTGGCCTCTTTTGCTGAGGGCGTAATCGGCGATGTGTCTATCATGGTTGCCATTTTCGTTGCTCTCTCAGGTGCTAACGCCCTCCAGGACGTGGCGTGCCTCCCAGCGGCGAAGAGGTGCTGCTGCTGGTGCGTTTGGATGAAGACCCTGTGACCAGTTGCGCATTCTCCGGTAAGTCGCCCTGCAACACCTGCGCAACCGCCGTAGTGGTATGGTCCGTGATGCCAGTCTGAATTTGGACGGGCTGCAGCGTTTTATCAGGACGCAGCTCCCAAACTACTGCTACGTCGTTGGCTTGGGATTTCTTTTGCCCTCGCGCCTGACCATTGCCTGCGCCTGCTGCGCCGCCAGCGGAAGCGTTTGCTTGCGCCGCTGTACCGCTGGCGCCGCCGTTACCGCCAGTGCCTGCACCAGCGCCCGAACTATTGGCATGGCCTCCGCCACTGCGACCACTTTGAATGCCGTACTTTGCATACAGTTTTTGGATTTCGTCCGCGGTCAGATCCGGCTTATAGCGAAGCGCGCTGTTGGCGACCTTCAGAACGTTGTGCGCTGACGCCACTGGAATGGTCACGTACGCTGTCATTCCGGGGAAGAGCTTAAGGTCGGGATTATCGAAGTCCACGATGGTGTCATAGGTCACCACGTTCTGCACCGTGGTGGCATTCATGCGGACTTCATCAACGTGTCCGTCAAATTGATCTTGCGGGAAGGCGTCTACTTTAAACGTCACGCGCTGGCCTGCCTTGATCTGTCCCACGTCAGATTCGTCTGTCTTGGCATAGACCTGCATCTTGGTCAGGTCTTGGGCAATCACGAATAGCGTTGGCGCCTGCAATGAAGCGGCCACCGTCTGGCCTACATCCACATTGCGGCTCACCACTGTGCCGTCAATAGGAGAGGTGATGATGGTGTGATTGACATTGGTTTGCGCGACTGCAACCGCGGCTTGCCTCTGCGCCACTTGTGCCTGGGCTTGCCCAATATCTGAATCGGCCGCGTCCGCCGCCGCCGCGGCGGTATCGGCGCTGGCCTTATCCACTTCAAGCTGCTGCTCGCTGATCACTCCTTGCGCCGCCAGTTGCTTGGAGCGTTGATATTGGCTTGCCGCCTGCAGCGCCGTTGCGTGGGCCTTAGCGGCATTGGCCTTGGCCGAGACCACCATGGCGCGAGCATTTTGCAGGTCAGCCTGGGCCTGCAACAGCGTACCCTGATAAATCGAAGGATCAAGCTTGGCGATGACCTGTCCTTTTTTGACCCGCGAGTTGAAATCCGCAAACAACGAGGCGATCGTGCCTGAAACCTGCGAACCGACCTGCACGCTGGTTACAGCGTTGATGGTCCCGGTGGCTTCCACCACCTGGCGCAGGTCTCCGCGCTCCACCGGAGAAGTAAAGTACTGCGTAGTGTCTCCACGGTTGAGCATAAAGGCCGCCAATACCACCACGACCAGGACAACCGCGATTAAGATCAGCCAACGCTTGCCATTCAGTTTTATGTCAGTCAGTTTCACAGTATTGGTTCCTGCTTAATTAGACACACTTGTATATGGAAATGTCTCCACAAGTATAGCGAGATAACAAAATTTAACCGAAGAGAGACGGCAAGCTTTAACACTTCTTTACATTTTCATAAAATATTTTAAAGATATGTATTAGAATAACGATTTGAATCGTATATATTTGTTTAAATTTGACCTATGGCTGAACTTCTTCACGCGCGCGAGGCTGCCCAGATTCTGGGTGTGAGCTACTCTACTCTCAAGCAATGGATCTATCACGGCAAGTTGCGCAGCGTGCGCACGCCCGGCGGGCACCACCGGATTCCACGCCATGAACTTGATCGCTATCTTCATCGTCGTGGAGAAAAAATCGGCGCCGAGCGCCGGCGCAGCTTCCGCCGCATCAGCGGACGCAACCAGCTTGTGGGCCGCGTGGTTGAGATCCGCAAAGAAGGCCTGCTCGCCCAAGTGAAGCTTTCGATTGGCGGGCAGCAGATTACTTCCATCATTACCGCCGATGCCGTCCGTGAAATGGGTCTCGAAGTGGGCCAGACGGCGGCCGCGCTCATTAAATCCACTGAAGTCATGATCCTTACGGTGTGAACCCATGTCATTCAAAAAGACCTTGTTTTCTATTGCACTGATCTTTTGCACTGTTGGAGCGGCTTCTGCGCAAGAGCTTCATGTGGCCGCAGCCGCCGACCTCAACTTTGCTCTGCCGGAGATCGCGAAAGCTTTTGAGGCGCAGACCGGAACCAAGGTGCTCATCTCCTTTGGTTCATCGGGCAATTTCTTTGCGCAAATTCAGAGCGGTGCGCCTTTTGACGTTTTTTGCTCCGCGGATATGGGCTATCCACAAAAGCTGGCTGCTGCCGGTCAGGCTTTGCCGGAGACGCTCCGCCAATATGCTTCTGGACGCCTCGTGCTTTGGGTTCCTAGTGGTTCCAAATTGAACTTCGAACGCGACGGAATCAAGGTGCTGCTTGATCCCAGCGTGAAGAAGATTGCCATCGCCAATCCCGAGCATGCGCCTTACGGACGTGCCGCGGTTGCCGCACTACAAAAAGCCAAACTCTACGATCAGGTAAAAGAGAAGCTTGTGCTGGGCGAAAATGTCTCGCAAACAGCGCAGTTCGTCACGTCTGGCAATGCGGATATCGGTCTGATCTCGCTGTCGCTGGCTCAGGCGCCAGAGCTGCAAAAACAAGGCCACTTCTGGAAAGTTCCGCCGGAGATCGCCGATAGCCTGCCGCAAGGCGGCATTGTTCTGAAGCAAAGTGCTTCCCCACAAGTGGCGGAAAAATTTCTCGATTATCTCTCCTGTCCGGCTGGAGCCAAGATCCTGGCGCAATACGGATTTGACGTAACAGTTTCGGGAAACTCAGATCCGCAGAAGTGCGGAGAGTTGTCGGGCAAATGAACTGGCAGGCCATAATTCTGACTTTGCGTTTGGCTGTAACTGTCTCTGCTGTTCTGATCATCATTGGACTCCCACTCGGGTACTGGATTGCTTTTTCCCGCTGGCGCTGGAAGTTTCTGATCGAATCTCTGGTTGCCATGCCGCTGGTGCTGCCGCCGACCGTTCTGGGCTTTTATTTCCTGCTGCTGCTGGGTCGCGGCGGTCTTGTGGGCGCATGGCTGTATCGCATCTTTGGCGTAACCTTGCCCTTCAGCTTTGCCGGCCTGGTGATAGCTTCGGTGTTATACAGCATGCCCTTTGCGGTGCAGCCGCTGGTTGTGGGCTTTGCCGCCGTGGACCACAAGCTGATTGCCGCGTCTGCTCTGCTGGGAGCCTCGCGGCTACGGACTTTTCTGCGGGTCATTCTTCCACTCTCCCTGACCCATCTCATTACCGCAGTTGTGCTCAGCTTTGCCCACACTCTGGGAGAGTTTGGCGTCGTCTTAATGGTGGGCGGCAACATTCCGGGGGTGACTCGCACCATCTCCATCGCCATCTATGACAACGTTCAGGCGTTGAATTACGCGAGTGCCAACCAGAATGCGCTTTGCCTACTGATCTTCAGCTTCGTGATTTTATCGGTCGTCTATGCGCTCAACCGCCGCGCTTCTTTCTTTGGTACTGCCCCATGATTCCCGCCTCGCCACTCGCAACCGAAAAGAAAAAAGCACTTGGCCGACTTGATCTGCGTGTAAAAAAACAATTCATTGCCGCCAAACACGGGACAGTGGATTTTTCTCTGGATGTCAGCGTTTCAGCAGCGGCAGGCATCACTATCCTGTTCGGCCGTTCCGGATCGGGGAAAAGCACGCTCCTGGATTGCATCTCAGGTCTGCTGCAACCGGAAGGCGGAAGGGTGGCGCTAAACACGGAGACAGGAGAGACGGTATTTTTCGACTCCGACAAAAGCATAAATGTGAGTCCGGCGCAGCGCGCAGTCGGATATGTCTTCCAGAACCTTGCCTTATTTCCTCATTTAACCGTCAAAGCCAACGTAGAGTACGGGCTCGCGCACCTTCCGCGTGAGCTGCGGCAGAAGCGCCGCACGGAAATTCTGCTGCTGTTTCACTGCGGCCAGCTTGCCGACCGCAAGCCTGATGAAATTTCCGGAGGCGAACGCCAGCGCGTCGCCCTGGCGCGCACTTTGGTCACCGAACCACGCATTCTCCTTCTGGATGAGCCCTTGAGTGCGCTTGATGTTGGCACCAAGCTGAAAATCCTGGAAGATTTGCAGGCGTGGAACGAAAAACGCCGTATTCCTATCCTGTATGTGACCCATAGCCCGGGGGAAGCAATGAGGCTGGGCGAGAACGTGATTTATCTGGAAAGTGGCCGCGTCCTGGCCCAGGGCAAAGCAGAAATCATCAGACAGTATGCGGTTGATGAAATTTGAAGCTACGGTCTGATCGCAAGCTGAGCTTAAAACTTTCCAACAAAAACCGGTTCAGGGTTTAATTCGAGACCGAAAGTCTCCTGTACGCGCTGCTGGATTTCGTTTTTCAAGACAACAATATCGGCAGCACGGGCGCCGCCGCGATTGATGATGGCCAGCGCGTGCTTGCTGGAGATCCCAACAGCTCCGTGTTCGAAGCCTTTGCTGAATCCAGCGTGCTCCACCAGCCAGGCAGCAGAGATTTTCACTCTTCCATCAGCAGCCGGGAATTGGGGCACGCGCTCTCCCTTGGTTGCAGGTTTGTGGCAAATCTCGTCATATTGTTCTTGCGTGACCATTGGGTTCTTAAAAAAACTTCCAGCGCTGCGGCAATCCACATCGCCTTCCACCAGCAACATGGCTTTGCTGCGCCGGATTTGGCGTACGGCGTCGCGGGTCTCATGCAGTGTCGGAGACTTGTCGCCGAAGAATTTTTTCAGGTCAGCGTATTTAATACACGGCTCCGCGCCAAGCGTAAGCGCATATGACACACGCAGAACAATGTAACGTCCGCGGGCAGAAGAGTTAAAGATACTGGTGCGATAAGCGAATCCGGAATCGCGGTTTTCGATTTCGAGAATTTTACTCTGTTCTAGGTCAAGAATACGCATGCGAGTAATCGTGTCTGCAACTTCTTGCCCATAGGCTCCTACGTTTTGCACCGGAGTCCCGCCGACCGTGCCAGGAATTCCACTCAGGCATTCGATTCCTCCACAATTCAAGCTGACGGTATGGGCTACGAAGCTGTCCCAATCCTCGCCTGCGCCCGCTTCGAATATGGCTTTGCCGCCTGTACTGGATTGAGTAATCCCCCGAACGGCAATTTTTATGACGACCCCATCCCAGCCGGAATCAGAGACCACCAGATTGCTTCCTCCTGCAAGCACGAACAGCGGCAGGCCGCGTTCGCGAGTGAACGAGACCGCCTCGCGTACATCATCTTCTGTTTCTGCTTTGATAAAGTAACGCGCCGCTCCGCCGACCTGGAAGGTGGTCAACGGCGCCAATGGAATGTATTCCTGAATCTTCACGTACGCCAAGATTATCAGAACAGCTCTTAGCCTTTGGCTCTTAGCTTTTGTGATTGAGCTACCTGCAACTCTGGATGTCCCATGCTGTCACGCAATCCGCTACAATAATGTCAGACTGATTTTTTTGGAGGATGTGAAAATGCCGATGTATCCCGAACTGATGCTGATTCCCATGCGAGAAGAACTGACCCGGGTTGGGGTGAAAGAGCTGCGCTCGGCCGCTGATGTAGATGCCGCACTGAAGGCCGAAGGTACAGCCTTGGTGGTAGTCAATTCGGTTTGTGGATGCGCCGCCGGCCGCATGCGTCCAGCGGTTCGTATGGCATTACAACATGCCACGCTTCCGGAAAAACTCTACAGCGTCTTCGCCGGACAGGACGCCGAAGCTACACAGCAAGCCCGCTCCTATTTCACCGGATATCAGCCGTCTTCGCCTTCGATTGCTATCCTGCGCGACGGCAAATTGATTTACATGTTGCAGCGCAGCCAGATCGAAAATCGCGAAGCCCAAGCCATTGCCGCCGACCTTACCCACGCTTTCGATCAATTTTGTGTAAAGAGCCCTGCTAATTGAATCATTGATTCATCGGGTCATTGAGTCATTTTTCTCAATGACCCAATCACTCAATGACCCAATCTCTCAATCCACTGGTTTGCGCAGCATAAACGCTTTGACCACAATCTGCCGCGGATCGAGCCCTACCGGAACCATCGTGAACAAGATGAAAGACTTCATCGGAGGCCTCACGTTGCCGTCATACCGAACCACGGAAACGTCACCTGAACCGGAGTCAACCACAAGAAGATACTGCTGGCTGGGAGTGAGGGCCAGGGCGTCGGGTTTATCTCCTACCGGGACGGTCTGCAGCAGCTTGCCATCATCAATGCTGTAGATGGAGATCGAATTCCCGTTGAAATTGCTGATGTAAAGCAAGCTATTATCTGCGGTTACGATGGAGCGCACCGGTCCCGGCCCCAGCAGATGCGTGCTGCTGACTTCATTGTTTCCCGTGAGCACCTCGGAGACGGAGTCAGAGCCAAAGTTACTTACGAAGATTTCTCCGCCATCGGGTTTAAGCGCAAGATGCATGGGTGTCTTGCCTACATCGAGCAAAGTAAGCAGCCGGTCGGCGTTTTGATTGAGTGGCTCATCGCTGGTGGCTGCTTTTTCTTGCTGATCGCCATTTTTTGGTTTCGTTTTGGGCGAAGTCGGTTTGGCTGCCGGAGTTGCCGAAGGTGCGCCCGCCGGCGCAGGGACCTCGCGCTGCAATTGCACCACGGCAATCTCGTTGGCGGAGCTGCACGAGATGAAGGCTTTGCTCGAGTCGGGAAGAAAGACAATCTCCTCCGGCGCCTGGCACACGGGAATGGTGGAGCGAACATTCATCGCCGCCGTATCAATCACAGAAACCGTGCTATCGCCGCGATTGGAAGCCACTGCAATTTTGCCGTCCGGCGAAACCCGCACCACACCGGGCGAATGTCCTACCGGTATGATGCCCACGGCCTTGCGGTTATCCAGGTCCACGACTGAAACATTGGCTGAGCCTGCGTTGGCGATGTACGCGCGTTTGCTGTCAGGAGTGAGGTCTACGAAATAAGGAGAGCGATGCAGTCCGATCGTGGCCACCACGGCGTTGCGTTCGGCATCAATGATGCTCAGGTTGTTCGACTCTGAGTTCACAACATAAATTTCATTTTTCTTAGGATTGGCTACAATGCCCGTGGGACTCTGCCCCACCGGGATGCGTTTCACATTCTTGAAGGTGAGCAAATCAATCACGCTGACTTCGTTGCTCTTGCCGTCGGTGATGTAGGCATACTCCCGGTACGCGGGCGGATAGTTAGGCAGTGTGTCCGTGCAACCGGAAAAAAAGATTGCGAAGAAAAAGAGCAGCACCGTTCCCACAACAAAACGCGCAAATTGGCCAAAGGAAAGATGCTGTGATTTCATCGCGTCTAGCGCGCCGCCGCAGTCTGCGGGCGGGGAGGCTGTGCAGGTTGGCTGGGAACATCACGGTGCAGAATAGCAGCAATCTGACGCAACTCCTTCATGAGCTGCTCGAACTGGTCGGGGAAGAGTGACTGCGCGCCGTCCGAGAGAGCATGGTCAGGATCGTTATGAACTTCAACAATCAATCCGTCAGCGCCAACTGCTACCGCGGCGCGTGAAAGTGGAATCACTTTGTTGCGCTGGCCGGTGCCATGGCTGGGATCAACGATGATGGGGAGATGGCTAAGCTTTTGCACCGCCGGTACGATGCTCAGGTCGAGTGTATTGCGGGCGTGATCAACAAAGGTGCGCACGCCGCGCTCGCACAAAATCACGTTGTAGTTGCCCTCGCTCATTACGTACTCCGCCGCCATCAGCAGCTCTTCCAGAGTGGCCGCCAGGCCGCGCTTGAGCAGCACCGGTTTTTTTGCCCGTCCGGCACGCTTCAGCAGAGAAAAATTCTGCATGTTGCGCGCCCCAATCTGGATCACATCAGCGTACTCTTCCACCAGTTCTAGACTTTCGTGATCAATGGCTTCGGTAACGATCTTCAGACCATAGCGCTGGCGAATCTCCGCGAGAATCTTGAGCCCCTCCACTCCCATGCCCTGGAAGGAATATGGTGAGGTGCGTGGCTTATAAGCGCCTCCACGGAAAAAACGCGCGCCCAGGCGATGCACACATTCAGCCACGGCAAAAGCCTGCTCGCGGCTTTCGATGGAGCATGGCCCGGCAATGATGGCTAAATCGCGCCCGCCAATGGTGTCTTCCGCGCCATCCGAACCAGGAAAATGTATAACCGTGTTTTCTGGTTTTACATCCCGGCTCACCAGCTTGTAGGGTTTGCTGACGGCAATGACTTCCTGCACGCCGGGCATCTCATCGAGGCCGATCTCGACCATGCCCTGGTTGCCGGTAATGCCGATGGCGGTGCGCTGCGCTCCCGGGATGCTGTGTGCGCGCAGCCCATGCGCCTCGATCTTTTCACATACGGCGCGCACCTGCTCTTCGGTGGCTTGCGCCTGCATAACAACTAACATCGTGTGTCCTTAAAGACCCAGTTTAATTGCGGAGTTGAGTAAAGGCAAAGCGCCCGCCCCCTCTGCAACATCAGCCCAGAGTGTAAACCCCGAATTTGGGATTTAGGCTCTACAATATTTTCTGAGTATTGATTATTGACAATATAAGGACTGACGACTTGTCCCCACCCCGCTCTATCAAAGACGAACAAGACATTCTGAAGCTGCCCGTTCCCAAAAAGCCGCCGAAGCTCACTTCGCGGCGGATTGGGATTCATACGTCAACTGCCGGCGGCGTACAACTGGCTGCTGAGCGCGCCTACCGGCTGGGATGCAATACCTTCCAGATCTTTTCTTCCAGCCCGCGCCAGTGGAAGCCCTATTTGCTGAGCCGCTCGCAGTGCGACGAGATGCGCAGCTTGCGCAAAAAATACGGCATCAAGCCGCTGGTGATCCACACCAATTATCTGGTGAACCTGGCGGGCACCAATCCCGAGTTCCACGCCAAATCCATAGAAGCTTTTCGCGCTGAATTAGAGCGTGCTCTTGCACTGGGCGCCGAGTATCTTGTGCTGCATCCCGGATCGTTTCGCGGCAGCAGCCGGGAAGAGGGCATGGATCGGGTAGCGGCAGCCATTCGCGAATCAGCTAATGGCCTGGACCTGAAGGCGGGCAACCTGGCCATCCTGATCGAAAACACCGCCGGAGCGGAATATTCTCTGGGGAGCTCGTTCGAGCAGGTTGGAGAATTATTGGCAAAGCTGCGCGGACTTGTTCCTGTGGGTGTTTGCATTGATACCTGCCATACCCACGTCGCCGGCTATGACATCGTCAGCGAATCCGGCATGCGTGAGACGCTGGCACAGCTCGACTCTAGCGTGGGCCTGAAGAATGTCGCCGTCTGGCACTGCAACGACGCCAAAGCCACACGCGGATCGAAGCTCGACCGCCACCAGCATATCGGCAAAGGCCAGATCGGCCTCGAGCCTTTTCGCCGCCTGCTGAATGATCCGCGCACGGCGCATGCCGCCTTTATTGCGGAGACCCCGATTGATGAACCCGGCGACGACGTGCGTAACGTGGAAACGCTAAAGAGCCTGGTGGAGAATTGAGCAAATCATTGAGCAATCAAAAGATTAGAATGCTAAAGAAATTTCCCCGTAGAGACGTAGCTTGCTACGTCTCTGCATGCAGCGCCAATGATTCGCAGTTCTGGCATGACACTTTTCAAACAAAAATACAGAATTGAAAGCACGCGCAAGAAAGATTGGGACTACACATCCCGCGGGTGGTATTTCATTACGATTTGTACCAAAAATAGGGTTTGCTGCTTAGGAATGATTAGAAATGGCCAATCTGTTTTGAGCCCTTTGGGTAGTTCTGCCAATGATTCTTGGCGCGAAATCCCCAATCATTATTCGAATGTGTTCGTAGATGAATTTGTGGTCATGCCCAATCACATTCATGGCATTGTTGTGATTGAGGGTGATCACGTTCATTCACCTGACTCTCAATGGATTTCCTAATTTCCAATGGCAGCCGAGATATCACGATCGCATTATTCGCTCCAATGCGTCTTTAACAGCCGTACGGGATTATATTCAGAACAATCCGATGAATTGGGAAGAAGACGAGCATTTTGTTCAGGGAAGTGCGTTTCCCTTACAGAATGATTTAGTCTAAAAGAGAGAGACGTAGCAGAGCTACGTCTCTACGAGAGTGCATTTAAGACTCGATAAGACCATGACCGAACCGAACGTAACCAATACGACCCAGGAATTGCACTACGATCCGCAGCCGATTGAAGAAAAATGGTCGGCGCGCTGGCAGCAGGACCCGCAACTCTACGCCGCTGAGCCTTCCAGCTCGCAGCGCAAGAAATACTACGCCCTGGAGATGCTGCCGTACCCCTCGGGCGCGCTGCACATGGGGCACGTGCGCAACTACTCCATCGGCGACGCGCTCGCCCGCTACATGTGGATGCGGGGCTACAACGTGTTCCATCCCATGGGATGGGACGCTTTTGGCCTTCCGGCGGAAAATGCCGCGATCAAGAACAATGTTCCTCCGCGGGAGTGGACGCTGCGCAATATCGCCAATATGAAGACGCAGATGAAGCGTCTGGGCTTCGCCTACGACTGGTCCACAGAGGTCACCACCTGTCTTCCCGATTACTACCGCTGGAACCAGTGGTTCTTTCTCAAGATGCTGGAGCGGGGGTTGGCCTATCGCAAGAAGAGCAAGGTTAATTGGTGTCCGCAGTGTGCCACGGTTTTGGCCAACGAGCAGGTTGTGGGCGGATGCTGCTGGCGCCATGAAGATACGCTCGTGGAGCAGCGCGAACTCGAACAATGGTTCTTGCGAACCACTCGCTACGCACAAGAGTTGTTGAGCAACCTGGACCAGCTTGAGGGCTGGCCGGAAAAAGTGCGGACCATGCAGCGCAACTGGATCGGGCGCAGCGATGGCGCGAACGTTGATTTCAAAGTCGAAGGCAGTGGCGAGATCATTACGGTTTTCACCACCCGCATTGACACTATCTTCGGCGCGACCTCGGTACAGCTTGCTCCCGAGCATCCGCTGGCGGCGAAGTTGGTGGCAGAAAATCCTCGCCTCTCCTCAGAAGTACGGGAGCTGATTGCCGAGCAACGCAAAGCCAGAGAGGCCGGCGACATCGCTGCAATTGAAAAGCACGGCGTGGCCACCGGCAGTTTTGCCGTGAATCCATTCAATGGCGAGAAGCTACCCATCTGGGTGGCTAACTATGTCCTCATGGATTACGGCACCGGCGCCATCATGTCGGTTCCGGCGCATGATGAGCGCGACTATGACTTCGCAAAAAAATACGGGCTCGATATCCCCGTAGTAATCATGCCCCGCCATGAAGATGGATCGCACGTGACCAACGCGGAAGAGCACATACTGCCCTTTACCGCCGACAATAGCCTGCTCATCAATTCTGGAGAGTTTAGCGGCCTCTCCAGTCAGGAAGCGCAGGCCAAGATGACGCAGCTTGCCGAGCAGGGCGGCTTTGGCAAAGCTACGGTGACTTATCGGCTGAAAGATTGGGGCATTTCACGGCAGCGCTACTGGGGTACGCCCATCCCGGTTCTTTATTGCGATAAGTGCGGCATTGTGCCCGTGCCGGAAAAAGACTTGCCGGTCGTGCTTCCCGACAAAGTCGACATCACCTTGCAGGGTGGCTCGCCGCTCTCGCGCGTGCCCGAGTTTGTGAATGTCACGTGTCCCAAGTGCGGCGGCAAGGCGCGGCGCGAAACCGATACCATGGATACGTTCGTGGATTCGTCATGGTATTTCTACCGCTACACGAATCCGAAGTTGGATGATAAACCGGTCGATACGGCGACCATTTCCTACTGGTTTCCTATTGACCAGTACATCGGCGGCGTCGAGCACGCGATTTTGCACCTTATTTACTCGCGCTTCTGGACCATGGTTATGCGCGACCTGGGGCTGGTAAAAAACTCGGAGCCGGTAGAGAGACTCTTCACTCAGGGGATGGTGATTAAAGAAGGCGCCAAGATGTCTAAGAACAAGGGCAATGTGGTTGCGCCCGATGACATGATCGCGAAATACGGCGCCGACGCCACGCGTCTCTACACCCTGTTCGCCGCCCCGCCTGATCGCGACCTCGATTGGCAGGATACCGGCGTCGAAGGCGTAAGCCGCTTTCTCGGACGCGTCTACCGCTTCGTGATGCGCAACGCGAACGCGCCCGCCGCGCAAAAAAGTGAAGTGACTCCGGTTTTGCGTTCGGTGCAACGTAAATTGCACCAGACCATCAAACGTATCACCGACGACTTCGATGGCCGCTGGCATTTCAATACTTCCATTGCCGCCATCATGGAGTTGGTGAATGAACTTTATGCCGCCGAGAGCGAACTCGCTTCCAGCAACTTGCTCGGAGAGGTACAACGCACCCTGATTTTGTTGCTTGCTCCTTTCGCGCCTTATCTCGCCCACGAACTCTGGGCGACATTGGGCGAAAAATCGAATCTCTTGCGGCATCCCTGGCCGAAGTATGACGCGGCTTTGGCGAAAGAGGACGAAATAGAAATTGCCGTGCAGTTGAACGGCAAGGTGCGTATTCGGTTGCTCGTTCCTGCCGATGTCGCCGGAGATGAAATAAAGCAGCGTGATTTTGTGCTTAACGATGAAAAAGTGCGCGCTCTGCTCGACGGTAAGCAGGTGGTGAAGGTAATCTCCGTTCCCAATAAGCTGGTCAATATTGTTGTGAAGTAGCTCCTAGCCACTAGCTGTTTAATCAACGGTACGTAAGGAGGGGACCTCAGTGTACGATCCTTACAGTTTTTCGAAGTCAAAAAGGAAGTTCCGGTACAATCGTCGCAAGCATGAAAAAAGATCTCTCTGAGGTCGACCGGTTGGACGTCGCGGCGCGCTGCTTGGTTACCGAGGCATACATTTCTGGTATGCGTGTGTGTTTGATCTTCTTCAGCATCTCCATCATTTCTTGGGCCATGGAGGCAAAGGGCTCCTTCTACACAGTGCTGACTTCCCGTGTCCTGGCGATACTCTTCGCCCTAATCAGTGCGAGTTTCTGGTTCGCCTGGCGATATAGGGTTTATGCATTGGCAATTCTCCCAGTCGTCTGGATGGCGGGATTCATGTTGAGGAATGGTTTTCCGCGTTACTGGCTCGTATGGCTGGCGGGTTCGTCGATTACCCTCTTGCTGATTTATCGAACATGGAAGGGCGCTGGCGCACGGGAAACAGCGCAGTGCGAGGGATGGGAGAAGGAGCATGCGCAGGTTGAGCAGTGGCTGCGTGTGCTGCAGAATCAGGACTTGTCAGCGGATGTACTCGAATTCAATGGAGGAAGTTTTTGGGTCGGATATCATACATACCGCCTCATGAAAACGGAACGCTGCTGGGTGGTTGCAAAATTCAGGAAGGGCCACCTGCGAAGACCGTTGGAATACCGAATTCTGGAATTGGACGGCGTCTTCTTCAGCCTGCTGCCAGAAGGAAAACTGAACATTGACATTGGTGGTCGCACTAAGCGGAGGGTCAGCGCGTCCCCCGAAATGCTGAGCGCGCTGCAGGGCGCAATGCACCTGGTTGGATGATGCATTCTGGTATCTTCTTCACGATTCTTGCTGGCCGTTCAACCTCGAATTGAAGGCGTTATCCTCCTGAAAGACGGTGGATCGAATTCATATCCTCAACGAGGTCACCTTCCGCCAATTTCTTTTTACATGATTAAAGCGGATTTAAAAACATTAAGGGATCAGTTATACGTTGGCCTAATAGCTCTCGAACAGCTAGAAGCCAGCAGCTAGGAGCTTGCACTCATGATTCAAGTTGGGCTCATTGGTTTTGGTTTGGCCGGCCGGGTGTTTCATGCTCCCGTAATTTCTGCTGTCCCCGGCCTGAAGCTGGCGGCCATTCTGCAGCGCAGCCGGGGAGATGCGGCCGCGCTGTATCCGGAGGCGCGGGTGGTGTCAACACTGGAAGAGCTGCTCGGGATCGAGGAAATCAGGCTTGTGGTCATCGCCACGTCGAACGCCTCGCATTTCGATCTGGCGCGGCGGTGTTTACTCGCGGGGCGGGACGTGGTCGTGGATAAGCCGTTCGCCACCAACTGGCAAGAGGCCAATGAGTTGGTGCGGCTTGCGCAAGAACACGGACGCCTGCTTACCGTTTTCCAGAATGCGCGCTGGCATGGAGATTTTCAGACGGTGAGAAAGCTGGTAGGCGCCGGCACTTTGGGGCGGCTGGTGTTCTATGAAGCACACTATGAGCGTTATCGTCCGCAGCTTCGTCCCGGGGCATGGCGCGAGCGAGCCGAGCCGGGCAGCGGCGTGCTCTTCGATCTGGGCCCGCACCTGATCGATCAGGCGCTGCTGCTCTTTGGAACACCGGAGGCGCTTTCCGCCGACGTTCGCATCGAGCGGGACGGAGCGGCGGTTGACGATGCTTTCGACGTTGCTCTGCATTACAAATCCCTGCGAGTCGCGTTGCGTGCGACCATGCTGGCCTGCGGGCCCGATTTACGTTTTGCTCTTCACGGCACGCATGGTTCTTACGTCAAATTTGGACACGACCTGCAGGAAGAGGCGCTCAAACGCGGCGAAATTCCCCGCGACGATACCTGGGGAGGAGAACCCAAAGAGAAGTGGGGCTCCGTCTACACGGAAAAGGACGGTAACGTTGTGGCCAAGCCGCTGCCCACTGAGCGGGGCGACTATCGCCGCTACTACGAAAATGTTCGCGATGCCATCCTGGGCCGCGCCGCCATCGACGTGACCAGCCAGCAGGCGCTCAATGTCATGCGCGCACTGGAGCTGGCGCAGGAGAGCAGCCGAAAACGCTGTACCGTTCCCTGGCGCAGTGAGTAACAGCTAACCTGTCCCCAATCATTCCGCGCTTTTCGCAGTGAGTCCTATTCCTGGTTGCCGCCCTCCCGTGCCACACTTTGCTGGTATCCTAACCGGGCGTATGAACAACGAAACTCCATCGCGTGCCGGCTGGCGGCTGGCGCGTGAGAATCCAAAACTTGTTCTCGTAGAAGTCATCTGGCGTTGGAGCTTCGGGCTTGCAGCGCTGTTATTGCTGCTGCAGGCAATCGCCAGCATACTCCATCGCGTAACCATTTCCGATGCCGACTGGGCGGCGCTTCACAATCTCGATCTTCACGAAACTCCCAACGCCGTTGCCAAGATCCTGTATCTATCCTGGAAAGTTTTCTGCCTCGTGCTCGCGGTGTTGCTCCCGGCAATGGCGGTTCTCTGGATAGCCGCCGCTACCTGGGGACGCGCGGCAACCCTGAAGATTTTGCAGAAGCGCAGCAATACGACCGCTGTAGCCGGGCTGACACTGCTGCGCGTCTTACTTTTTCTGTTTACGATGATTGTCGCGGTACTTACCGTCGTGGGCGCGGATATGCTTGCAACCCGCCCTCCCTACAATCCGGAAGAGCCCGATTTGCTTCTGTATCTTGCGATTGTGCTCATCGCTTTGCCGCTGATCATCATCGTATGGTCAATCTTGAATTGGGTGCTCTCGCTGGCGCCGCTCTTTGCCGTGCAGGAACAAAAGGGAACCTTTGCCTCGCTAGCCGCCACCTTTCGCAGCTTGCGTGCAAACGCAAGGGCCTATTGGTCTATCAGTGGGGTTTATGGAACGGCCCGTGGGGCTGCGCTTCTCGCCGTAATTGTGCTCGGCGTGTTTCTCGGGATACTTGGCAACAACACGATCATTCTCGCACTGCTCATAGCACTTATGCTGGCCTACTTTGTTCTGGCTGATTTTCTTTATGTCGCGCGCCTGGCAGCCTATCTCAAGATTATTGAACAGAACTCCAGCCCCGTTGCAAAGCCATAGTTGATACTGCGCAGCCAATACAGTGTAGTGCAGCAAAAGAGGCGTCGCCCTTCCACACGCGTTACAGAGCATGGCCGCACCTCGCTTGCGTGTATATGTTAGTGCAATGCCGCGCATTGCTTTGGTTGGCTTGCCTTCAAGCTTTCGTCACTGCGGCCTGGCGGGCGCCGCGCCGCCTGCGCACGTTCGGGCGCGCTCCAGCAGCAGAGCGCGCTCGCGCGCATTGCGTGTAAGAGACGCCGCGCGCTCGAACTCGGCGCGGGCCTCGTCGAGGCGTCCGAGCTTTCTCAGCAGATCGCCGCGAACGCTGGGCAATAGATGATAGCTGCGAAGCGACGGGTCGGAGGTCAGCTCGTTCACCAGCTCAAGACCGGCTGCCGGACCGCGTGCCATCGCGACCGCCACCGCACGGTTCAACTCCACGATCGGGGAAGGTGTGATTTCGGCGAGTTCAGCGTAGAGCGCCACGATGCGCTCCCAGTCCGTCTCCTCCGAGGTATGCGCTCGCGCGTGACAGGCGGCGATCTCAGCTTGCAGCAGGTATGGGCCATGCGCACGGCCGAGCTTGCCGGCGCGTTCGAGCGCGGCGAGGCCACGGTGGATCAGGAGATGATCCCAACGAGCGCGGTTCTGATCCAGCAGCAGGATAGGCTCGCCCGAGGGGCCTACCCGAGCTCTTGAACGCGATGTCTGAATCTCCATCAGTGCGACCAACCCATGCACCTCCGGCTCATTGGGGGCGAGTTCGGCCAGAATGCGCCCGAGTCTAAGCGCATCTTCGCACAGCGCGGGCCGCATCCAGTCATCACCGGCGGTTGCCGAGTAACCTTCGTTGAAGATAAGGTAGATCACCTCGAGCACCGAGGACAAACGGGCGCCAAGCTCTGCTCCGCGGGGCACCTCGAAAGGCACGCCTGCATCGGCCAGGGTCCGCTTGGCCCGGACAATCCGCTGGGCCACGGTCGGTTCCGGCACAAGAAATGCGCGGGCGATTTCATCGGTGGTGAGACCCCCGAGCAAACGTAGTGTGAGTGCAGTGCGCGCCTCGGAGGAGAGCACAGGATGGCAGGCGACGAAGACGAGGCGCAGCAGGTCGTCGCCGATGGGATCGTCAATCGCGGCATTGAGATCTGGCACAGACATCTCCCTGGCCTCATACTCGTAACCGAGGTCCTGGTGCTTGCGCTCGAGCCGCTGGTTTCGGCGGAGATGGTCAATGGCACGGTGCTTGGCGGCAGCCATAAGCCAGGCGCCCGGATTATCCGGAATGCCCGACTGCGGCCATTTTTCGAGCGCCACAACCAGAGCGTCCTGGGCGAGGTCCTCGGCAACACCGATGTCGCGTACGATCCGTGCCAGACCGGCGATGAGCTTGGGCGATTCGATTCTCCAGACCGCGTCAATTGCGCCATGGGTATCGGTAGTCGTCATGACTACCGATCACACCATGTTCAATGCTTCAGCGCAAGGCCGTGACACTCTGTGCCATGGTTCCAGGACCTGAGAAGCGCTTCAGCCAGGCGCTCCTATCCCTTGGGAGCGAAGTCTTCCGGCCCGCACATCTGACGAACCTCAGTCTCGCCCTCCCAACCCGGCCAGTGTTTCTTGTGAAGTTCCATGAAGCGGACCGCCGATTCGACCGCCTCTTCCTTCGATTTCAACTCAAACTGCGCATAGCCACCGATAACCTCCTTGGCCTCGGTGAAAGGCCCATCGGTTACGGTCACCTGCCCTCCGGAGACCCGGACGCGAGCCCCCAGCGCACTTGGCCCGAGCCCCCCGCTTCCGAGCATCCCGCCGGTTTTGGCTTCCTCTTCGGCGGCCTTCGCAATAGCATCCATCAGCGACTTGGGAGGGGGCCCCTGCTTCTCGGAGTGCTTGACTATCATCATGAATTTCATCGTTTTATAGCTCCTTATGTTTTTTGGGTTGGCCAGGATTCCGGCCGGCTTGGCCGTAAATCCTGCTCTATTGATACGTCGAACAACGAACGGCAAAATCGACACGACAGATCCGCTCTATGCCTATTTTTTTGCGGATGCCTGCTTGCGCAGGCGCGCCTCCTTCTCCCTCAGCTCGGGAGTGAGTTCGGGGCCGAAGTCCTCGGGCGAAAACACCCGGCGAATTTCGACTTCGGTCTCGTCGGGGTGAGGATTGGGGCAGCGCTTGAGCCACTCGACCGCCTCTTCCATTGACCTGACTTGCCATAGCCAGAAGCCGGCGATCAGCTCCTTCGACTCGATGAACGGTCCGTCAATCACGGTGCGCTTGGCTCCCGAGAACCTGACACGCTTGCCCTTCGAACTCGGGTGCAGCCCCTCGGCCGCAAGCATGATGCCGGCCTTCACCAGCTCTTCATTGTATTTCCCCATTGCCGTAAGCAGCTCAGTGCTCGGCATAACCCCCGCCTCTGAGTCTTTGCTGGCTTTGACTAGTACTATGACTTTCATCGTCTTTTCTCCTATGTATTTTTTGGCTTGAGCTGGGCTTCCGACGGGTTCTGACCGGCTGAATCCTCGCTCTATTTAGACGTCGAACGGGAAAAGCCGAGATCGACAGGTCCAGTATCTTAATTTCGAGAAGTATTTGTTGAAGGGCCGTCAGGCTTTAGATAAAGCACATCCACAGTTTCACTTACCTGCCCACATTCATTCATGATCTTGGCCGCACGTACTGGGCAACCTCAAGCACCGAATCTCTCCGCGGCGCGAGCCTTCGCTCTTGCCGCTTCTTCTTCCCGATTCTTGGGTGGTGCGTTGGTTTCGAGCGAACGGAGAAGACGAGTCGAAACGTCGGCTACTTCATCGACTGCTGCCAGGAACGCGGCTTCGTTGGCCTTGGAGGGTTTGTTAAAGCCGCTGATTTTTCTCACGAACTGGAGTGCAGCAGCTCGGGTTTCTTCCGGAGTTACGGGCGGATCGAAGTTGAAGAGGGTTTTGATATTCCTGCACATTGGCTGTGACCTCAAGTTATCAGAACGCTAAGCCGCGCGAAAAGACGTTAGCCGGCTTCCGCGCAAACTTTATCTTAACAATCCTGTGACGTTCTTTGCATCACGGGCAGCCGCCTCTTCGGGGGTTGCCGGCCTTGGTCGTGCAGCCGGCATACCCGAGACGGCCATTTGCGAAATCAAGAAATGCTTTCCCTCTGTATTTGGACTGATAAAATCAAACCATGCAGACTCAAGCTCCCGCCCAGTGCATCGTCATCCTCGATTTTGGCGCGCAATATTCGCAGCTTATCGCGCGGCGTGTGCGCGAACAGAATGTGTTTTCAATCGTACTGCCCTGCACGGCGACACTGGAAGAAATTAATCGCTACGCGCCGGCGGGCATCATTCTGAGCGGCGGGCCAAGCTCGGTCTATGACAAAGATGCTCCTCCGGCGGATGAGCGCGTTCTGTCGCTTGGCGTCCCCGTGCTTGGCATCTGCTACGGATTGCAGTTCATCGCCCATAAGCTGGGCGGCAAAGTGAGTCCCGCCGAAAAGCGGGAGTACGGATACGCCGAGGTTGAGCTGCTGAACGGCTCACCACTCTTTAAGAACCTGCCGCGCTCATCGCAGGTATGGATGTCTCACGGCGACGAGGCCCTTGATCTGCCTCCCGGCTTCAAGCGCACCGCCCAGACTTCAAATGCGCTGGCTGCCATGGAAGACCAGCAGAAAAAGATTTTCGCAGTACAGTTCCACCCCGAAGTGCACCACACCAAAATAGGAACTGAGCTGTTGCGCAACTTTGTCTTTGAAATCTGCCATGTCGAACCCAACTGGACTGGACAAAAATTCATCGATGAGACCGTGGCTTCGATTCGTGAAACCGTGGGCACGGGCAGGGCCATTTGCGCTCTGAGCGGTGGCGTGGATTCTGCCGTCGCGGCTGTCCTGGTCCACCGCGCCATCGCAGACCGCCTGACCTGCGTCTTCGTGAACAACGGTGTGCTGCGCAAAAACGAATTTCAGAAGGTTCAGCAAAATCTGCACGATCGTCTGGGACTGAACCTGGTGGCGGTAGACGCCTCACAACGGTTTCTTTCCAAGCTTGCCGGTGTGACCGACCCGGAAAAGAAACGCAAGATCATCGGCAATGAATTTATCGCTGTTTTTGACGACGAAGCCCAACGCATCGAGCAGGTTATCGGCAAAGTGGATTGGCTGGTGCAGGGCACGTTATATCCCGATGTCATCGAATCGCGCCCGGTGCGCGGTTTCTCGCAAACCATCAAATCGCACCACAACGTTGGCGGCTTGCCCGAAAAGATGAAGCTGAAGCTCATCGAACCGCTCAAAGACCTTTTCAAAGATGAGGTCCGGCGCATCGGCCGCGACCTGGGCATGCCGGAAGAAATCTTGCAACGCCAGCCCTTTCCTGGTCCGGGACTGGCTGTGCGTATTCTGGGCGAAGTGACAGCCGACCGCGTGGCACTATTGCAAGAGGCCGACGACATCGTCGTCAGCGAAATCAAGAAAGCCGGACTCTATAACAAGATATGGCAATCGTTCGCGGTGCTGCTGCCGGTGATGTCAGTAGGCGTGATGGGCGACATGCGCACCTATGCCTACACCTGCGCCGTCCGCGCTGTGCACTCGGAAGACGGCATGACAGCCGACGTCGTGGACCTGCCGCATGACGTCCTTACCCGCATCTCCACCCGCATCGTGAATGAAGTCAAAGGCATCAATCGTGTGGTCTACGACATTACCTCCAAACCACCCGGCACCATTGAGTGGGAATAGGGAATTACGATTTGTGAAGTACGATTTACGATTTTTGTCCGTCCAGCTTTCTTGTCATCTGGGAATGAATAAAAGAACAGAGATTGCTGACCTGCGCCTGCGAGTTGCAGCCAACGTGGACTCAGAAGCAGTTGCCCGCCTGGTCAACGATGCCTTTCGCCTCGAACGACTTATCTTTACCACTGAAGATCGCACCAACCCTGAAGAAGTGCGGAGCATGATGAGTAACGGAGAATTTCTACTCGTCGAAGACGGCGCGGCACTTGTGGGTTGTGTGTACCTGGAGCCCCGCGGTGAACGCTGCTACCTGGGATTGCTGTCCGTAGAACCTGTCCGGCGGCGCTCCGGGTTAGGCACCTGGCTCATGACGATTGCGGAAGATCACTGCCGCGCAGCCGGAGCCCGTGGCGTTGATATTCAGATCGTGAATCTGCGGAAAGAACTGCCAGATTACTACCATCGCCTGGGATACGTGGAGACCGGAACCGCCCCATTCCCAGCTCATGTAAAAATCAGCCAGCCTTGCCACTTCATCAAGATGTCAAAAGAATTATCTTAAGCCCTAAATTAAGAACGTAATCTGTTGTCGTTGAATCTTGTCCCCCCTCCCCCCTTGCTTGCTAAGGGGCGCATCGTAAGTTGTTTTGATTCAATGACAGGTAGAAGGTCGAAGCGTGGCAGTAGATGAATGTATTGATGTCGCAGTGTTAACGCATCACTTCGTCTATGACTACACTATACCCATGGGCGGAAATGCTCACCTGAATGCCAAATGAACGCTGTAAGCGGCCGCGATTCGAGCATTAAAGATTTTTGGCACAAAAGGGATTCCTCCACTCCATGTCGGAATGACAAGAGCGGGCTTTTTTCGTGGTTTCTGAAGCTTCGTCTTTACAACTTCCGAAGCTTCGGCCTGCAAGATTTCTTTGGAACTGCTTTTTTCAGTCTGTTTACTTACCTTCTTTCTCTTGGTTGGCCCGGAATGGAGGGCTCACGGTGATGGCGCCCGGGACCGTGTCTTCCGAATTGAAACTTGAGGTCATATCGGTGCCGTTCAGGTGGAAGTGCGGTGTTTTGCCGAGATGACCGGCAACGCCGGAGAGCAGTTGCTCTTGTTGAGCGGCTTCTTTCAGGGAGCGGAGCAGGAGGTTGGCCATATTGGCGATGGCTTTGGCGGCGCGGAGGTCTATCTCTCTACAGCGGAAGAGGTTGACGGTCTCGGCCAGCAGTTTGGCCACGTCGGAGGGAGTTTCCAGGGGAATGGCGGAGAGACCGGGAGGCATGGTGGCTGTGTCAGCCTCACGGCTGCGGGCTTCGCCGCCTTCTTGGCGGGCTTCTTTCCGTACTTCTTTCCGCACTTCTTTCTGCACTTCCTTCTGCACTTGGGCTCGTTTGTTTTTCTGGCCGGGGTCGTGGAAGAAGCAGTAGGATTTGCCGGTTTGGACCTCGGCGTGGCAGCGGGCGCCGATTTTACTGATGTGCTGGCAGCGTGGTTTTTTGGTGGAAATTTCCGGATGAGTCATATTCATGGTCTCCTTAATTTGTTTGACACATGAAATATGATGACCCAAGTCAGGGCGGAATGAACATTTATGATACCATTACGGTATCATTATGGCACTAGAACAATTCCACAATTGGTGTATCCCGGCAAGCACCGGGGCTGAAGCCCAGTTGTTTTCGAATCTCAACGCCGGCCTGAAGGCCGGCTCTTCCACGGCAGGGGTACAGCAATTGTGGAAGCGCTATCGTGTACAATCTCTGCAGTTTTCGAAGTCAAAAAAGAAATTCCGGTTTGCACCTTCGTGGCCAGTACTTGCAGGAAGAGATTGTAGCTTGCTGAAGTAGATTTTAAGACAAGCTGTGGAGGAAGGACACATGCTCAAATGGGGTGCCGTGATCACGGTCTTCTACGCGCTGATCGTCGTGTTTCTTTTGGCGCCGCTGGCAGTAGTTCTCCCTTCTCTCCCTTCTGATACTGTAGGTCATATTAACTTCCCATATCTCTACAAACAATGGGCGGTGTGGATTCCAATTGCGATCGCCCTGATCAGTCAGGCGCTGCTCCTCTTTTTGTCCGTGGATACGTCCTGGCGACGGCTCAAGCCCCGGGCTCATATTCTCGTTTCCTGCTTGCTTACTGCCACATTGCTGGCTCTGTTAACGGGGGCTGCCATCCTCTGTTTATTATTTGGAGTTTCCAAGGACTACTTGGTGAATGCGATCGGCGCCTTGGGTTGCTGGGCCGGCATTTGGGTAGCATGGATAATTGTGTTTTATTTGTATGGCCGGAATTCCAGTGCGCTGATAACGCGGGCAATCTCGTGGTTGCTCAAAGGCAGCGTCCTGGAACTTCTGATAGCAGTACCCGCTCATGTCATTGTGCGCCGCAGACATGATTGTTCAGCGCCGGTGGTAACCAGCTTCGGCATAATCACCGGACTTGCGATCATGTTGATGTCATTTGGCCCCAGCGTACTCCTGCTTTACAAAAAGCGCCTGGACGAGTACGCGACCCGCAGATCAGTAGCCAAGTAGGACTATCTGACAAAACTGCAGATGAACCTGTAAGCGCGGAGCCGCAGCTTTGCCTTTGAGACCGCGCAGGTAATACAGCTTTAAACCAGTCTTAGTAAATCCCGCCTAACAGCTAAAGACTGTTCTTATTGTCCGCTGCTGCCCTTGCTGTCGCGCTGGTAGGGAGCCGCCAGGTATTTGCGCGCTTCATCAAGAGCGCCCTGAAAATTGTCGTTGGTTTCGAGCGCCCGCCGGTATTCATTGACAGCCCGGTTGCGCTGGCCGGTGGTATCGAAGATTTTCCCTAACTGTATGCTGCTCCAGACCTCGGTCCATCGGGGTTCGCCATCGCCCTCACGGGCAGCGCGGTACTCATTGGCTGCGGCCTGGTAGTTACGCTGCTGAAAGAAGACCTCGGCAATGCGATAGTGGGCCAGGGAGCTGTTTTTGTTGATCTCCAGCGCCCTTTGCAACTCGGTCAATGCCTGCGCCAGGTCGCCCTGCTGCACGAGTTGCTCGCCCTTCATAATGGCGACCCGCAGCTTGAGGTCACCCGAACTCTTGAGCACACGATTGTCGGGGTCGATGGTGATCTTGCGCGGCATGCCGAAGGTTTCAATGGTGTAAGGAGACTCGGTGCCCACGACCTCAATGCGCTTATCTTCGGGCTTGCCGTCGGTATCAATCTTGAGCTTGACCGGCATGCGGAACAAGTCGAGGTCCTGGCTGATCTGGCCGCTCACACGGAAGCCTTTCGGGATGCGGTAAACCGTGTACTTGTTCTTGAATTCGGGGGCGCCGGTCGAATCCAGCCATTCCGCGAAGAACCACTCCAGGCGGTCACCGAAATGTTGTTCTGCAATCTGCCGGAAATCATTGCTGTTGGCCGCTTTTCCGGCAAACTGCATGGCGAACTGGCGCATGGTATTGTCGAAAGGTTCGTCTCCCATGACCCAGCGCAGCATCTCGAACATCATGGCGCCCTTGTCGCTGGAGAGAGACTGCGCCTCCGGCGAAAATGGCGGCAACTTGCCTACACTAGCCAGAGGGATATTGTCATAGGCAAGCGCGCCCACTTCCATGTCTTTCACTGCTTCCTCGTAACCAGCTTCACCGGCGGCGGACTCAATATAACGCGCCTCGGCATAGCGCGCGGCGCCGTCGCGCAGCCAGCCGTCCTCTGTTGAGGATGGACTTACGCTTGCGCCCCACCACTGGTGCGCTATGGTATTGGCCAAAAGGCGGTAGTCAACTTTAGCGTTTACCGCGCGGCTGGCGATGGCCGCGACCTCCGGGGCCCAGGCGTAGGGAACCGTGTCATCCGGTAACTCCACAATGTTCAGAGTTGAAGACGGAGCCGGCCCATACATGGAAGAGAAATAAGAAAACTCTTTACCAGCAGTTTCGGCATACGAGGTGGCGAATCCGGCGTGGTTAGTAGGGAAGAAGACATGGATGTTCGCCCCATTTAACTGACTGGCGGTCTCCTGAAATTTCCCGATGATAAGCGTGCCAGGAAAGCTGGGTTTCTGCCAGGCGAAGCTGAAAGTTGTACTGCCGGTGGGAGCCACTGAGTGCGTAGTCACCGGCGGCGCAGTCTTGGCAGCGGTACTGGTCGTCCTGCGAGTTCTGGTGGTGCTTCGCCTGGTAGTTGCGACATTCGGGGTAGCCGGAGTTTCCGCAGCGCGGCGGCGCAGAATAGGCGCGGTTCCTTCGTTGGAAGAGTCATTCGCAGTGTTTTCCGGCGCGGCAGCGGGTTGTTCTATGGTCATCGTTATGGGAGTTGACGGTGTAGTTCGTCCACTGCCCACGATGGTGTATCCCGCAGGGACCGCGACGTTAATCTTGGCGGTAAAGCGGTTAATGCCATATCCATTTACCGGAAACCATCGGCCTGCGTACAACAGGTAGCTTGTGTCTTCGCCGATGTAGGCCAGCTTCAGCCCTTCCACCGGGCTATCATCGGCCGAGCCGAGTGCGCCATCGTAGTCGAAGGTCAGGGTTGTGCTGTCATCTTTGGCCAGGGTCTTAGGCAGAGTGAGGCGTACGGAGTTGTCCTGGCTGATGCGTTCAAACTGTATCTTCTCTCCAGAAGCGCCGGTTACATGGTTGACCCGCAAGGCATTGTGCAGTTCAAAGACAGCGCTGTTGATATCATCCAGCGCCGTGAACTTGACCTGCGCCGTAGCGTGCAGATGATGCGACCGGGGTGTAACCGCCGCGTTGATGACGTAGTCATCCACCCGCAGGCGTGGTCTTTCGGCGGCAAATACCGTCGCGATGAGAACAAGGACGAGCAGAAATACAACACTGCGTCCCAAGGGCCGTAGCTTGAGCTGCATATCAGGAACTCTCCAGAAGGTGCTCTACGTATGATGAAAATTTTACACGAAAAGATGTTTAGAGCTTGTCTTTACCTTGTCAAATTGTATCTCTCAACAGCGCTGATTTTGAAAAAGTTAACACCCTTGGCAATAAAGAACAGGATGAGCAGCCTAAAAACCCTTGGTCCCTCCACTTCGCCGCTTTTTATCTAAGGGCTTCGCAGCCAACAGAAGGCTGCTACGCCCTCGCGTCCGGCTCGCGCGCGACAGCGCTCGCCATCCGCTCACCCGCGCGGCTTCGGTCGGGATGACAAAAGCCGGAGTAGGAGTTTTATGAAACATGCTCTAAACGCTTCTCATGATTGCATCGGCAGCGCATTCTATGGCTGGCCGCTGCCCTTCATGGCGCAATTCAGTCTGGACTTCGGCCAATCCTGCCAGCATCTGCTCGCGGGGCTCGCCATCGGAAATGATCTGCTTGAGATGTTTCACCACATTTTCAGGCGTGAAGTCGTTTTGCAGCAGCTCAGGAATGATCTGGCGGCCTGCAATCAGGTTGGGCATGGCTACATAAGGGACTTTCACCAGCCGCTTGGCCGCAAAAAATGTAAGTGGCGACAGCCGGTATACAGTGACAAAAGGCGTTCCCATCAAGGCAGCCTCGACGGTTGCCGTCCCGCTGGTGACGGCTGCGGCGCGTGAGTGCAACAACGCAGCAGCCGCATTTTTTACAGGAATCATGGAGGTGAGCACATCAGGTTTGCCGGCTGCCAGCTCAGTTTGCGCCATCATGTTTCTAAACCACCCCGTATCCAGATTTGAAGCGACGGGGAACAGGAATTGATAGCTTGCGTTTTCAGCCTGTAAAAGTGCGGCTGCTTGCATCATCGCCGACAAATTGGCTTTCACCTCTTTGCGGCGGCTGCCGGGAAGCAGGGCAATCCACGTGCGCGATGCATCGAGCCCGTTTTGCTGGGCATAAGCCTCGCGCGAGATGTCCGGCTTGGGCATGTCGGCGAGCGGATGTCCTACGTACTCCACATCCACGCCGTATTTGCGGTAGAAGTCCTCTTCAAAAGGGAAGATGCATAGAACTTTTTTGACCCAGCGCTGAATGCGTTCCACCCGGTACTCACGCCAGGCCCAGAGCTGTGGGGCTACAAAATAGATCACGGGGATGCCGCGCGCGTGCATCTCGCGGGCCACGCGAAAGTTGAAGGCCGGGGAATCAATCACAATGGCAACGTTCGGTTTTTGCGGGGCCTGGTCCACAGCATGCAGCAGCTTGCGGAACTCCGCGTAGATTTTGGGCAGGTGGCCGAGGATCTCGGTCATGCCCACGACGGCAAGGTGCCGGGAGTCAACGATGATCTCGCAGCCGGCGGCGCGCATGCACTCGCCGCCTACGCCCAGAAACTCAAGGGGCTCATCTTCGGTGCGGGCGCGTCGGCGCAGGGCCACGGTAAGCTGGGCCCCGTATAAATCGCTGGATGCTTCTCCTGCCGAGATGAGGAACTTCATGGTGTTAGAAACTTAAGAATCATCAAGATTTTAAGATTGAATAGTTATTTAAAAACAATCTTATAAAAAATAAAATTTCAGGAGCTGTCGCGTAAGTAAGCTTTGATTACATTACCGCTTGGTTCCCAGGGGCTAAAGCCCGATTTTTTGTGATCCTTAACGCACAGCTAAAGCCGTGCTCTTCCACGGTAGTACAAACATCATTGTGGCCCCGATCAGTCCCGCACCCTGACAAACACGGTAGCAGAGAGTTTCGGCACAAAAGGGATTCCTCCACTGCGTGTTCGGAATGACAAGAAAGCCGACTCTTTCCGCAAGCTCTGAAAGCCGTGCTCTTCCACGGTGATCCACCCTGACACACGGGCAAGGTTTAAAAAGGTTTAATCGTCTGCCCCGACCAGTTTTTCTGTGCCATTTGCTGCGGCCGACAAGGAGATTTCCTGGTCTTTATATTGCAACTGATAGAGCTTCCAATAGATTCCGCGGCGGGCCAACAGTTGCTGGTGGTTTCCGATCTCGCGCACGCGGCCCTTGTGCATAACAATGATCTTATCGGCGCGCTGGATGGTCGAAAGCCGGTGGGCCACGACGACCGAGGTGCGTCCCTGGGTGCCGATCATGCGGTTGAGGGCGTCGCGCACGTGGAATTCGGTTTCGGTATCAACGCTGGAGGTGGCTTCATCCAGGATCAACACGCGGGGGTTATGGGCCAGTGCGCGGGCAAAGGAGATAAGTTGCTTTTGTCCGGTGGAAAGTGTGGTGCCACGCTCGTGGACGGGCTCCTGGAAGCCGCCGGGCAGCTTGCGGATAAAATCGGCCACGTTGACCTGTTCGGCGGCCTGCTCCACGGCTTCGGATTCGATCCAGTCGCTGCCCAGCCGGATATTCTGCTCAATGGTCCCGGTGAAGAGAAACGGATCCTGTAATACCATGCCAAAGTTGCGGCGCAATTCGTCCAGGTCCATCTCGCGGACGTCCACGCCATCTATGCGGACGGCGCCGCGCTGCACATCGTAAAAGCGCAGCAACAGGGACAGGATAGTGGTCTTGCCTGCGCCGGTGTGGCCCACAATAGCGATGGTTTCGCCGGGTTCGATGGTAAAGGAGACGTCGCACAGCACCCAGTCGGGCTCGCCGGCCTTGGATTCGTGGGCGCGCGCCACTTCAACGGGCGCGCCATCCTCGGCTTCCTTCAGCGGTACGTTTCTGTAAGCGAACCAGACGTGATCGAACTCGATGCGTCCGGGGCCCAGAGGCTTTTGAGGAGAAGGTGGCGTGACGATTGCCGAGGGAGTATCGAGCAGCTTGAAGATGCGCTCGCTGGAGGCCATGGCGCCTTGCAGGATATTGTATTTTTCGCTGAGATCCATGATCGGGCGGAAGAAGCGCAGGGCGTATTGCATGAATGCCGTCAGGATGCCGATGGTGACCGCCCCGCGCAGCACTTGGCTGCCGCCGAACCAGATGATGGCAGCGATGGCAAGCGACGACAGCACTTCCACCACGGGGTAGTAGACGGAGTAGGCCATGATGGCGTCTTTGAAGGCATCCATATGGGAGGCATTGATATCTTCAAAGCGCTTGTAGGCGCGCTTTTCGCGGTTGAATAACTGCAACACCATGATGCCGCTGACGTGCTCCTGCATGAAAGCATTGATGCGAGCGATGGCGGTGCGAATGCGGCGGTAAGATTCGCGCACCGAGCGGCGGAACAGCGTGGTGACAATCAGGATCAGGGGCAGGACTGCGAGAGTGATCAGCGCCAGCCACCACTTCATGGTCAGCATGACGGCGACGATGCCAACCAGCACAAAAACATCTTCAATGATCGAGACCACGCCGGCGGTGAACATTTCGTTCAATGCGTCCACGTCGGTGGTGACACGGGTCACCAGACGGCCGACCGGATTCTTATCGAAAAATCCAACGTGCATGCCCTGGAGGTGACGGAAGATCTGGCTGCGCAGATCAAACATGACCTTTTGGCCGGTCCATTGCATGTAATAGGTTTGGGCAAATTCGAGGAAGAACCCGAAGCAGAGCAGAAAGACGTAAATCGCGCCAATCTGGGCAATGCCCACGAGCGGTTGCGGACTCAACCAGCGCTCAAGGCCAAACAAATTGTGCGCGCCTGGCTTGGGGGCCAGATATTTATCAACGGCAACCATGGTCAGGTAAGGGCCCAGGATGTCGGCTGCGGCTTTGAGCACAATGGAAACCAGGGCAATCGCTACCTGCCACTTGTAGGGACGCAAGTAGGTGAGCAGCCGCTTCATCAGCCGGCTGTCATACGCTTTGCCCAGTGCTTCTTCTTCGTGGATATTGGCCATGCGACCTGTGAATATTGTATAGACGTTCTGGACGTAATGGTGGATGCAAAAGAAAGACGCAGTCGGAAAGAAGCACTCAGCCGCGAGAGCCAAAGCTTGACCGCAGAGAGTGGGGAAGAACGCAAAGGGGCGTCTAGGGCGCGGTGCGTTTTGCGAAGTATCTTACGGGGCGCGCCCCTCTTACAAGCGTGACCTCTGCGACGAGAGTGTAATTGTCTTGAATAAATTTCTTCAACTCCTCGTCGGATTCGTATCCATCGTCCTTGGTCCAATCCCACATGAACGCATTTGGCGTAGCAGAGTCAATAAACAGATCAGGCATGGAGCTGCGCAAGTCTGCGAGGAAGCGGCTACGGAAATAGGGCTGCAAGGGGCCTTTGGTAATCACAAGAGCTGCCACCGCATCGCGAGTTGCCGGCGGAATTCCGGTGAGCACATAAACGCCGGGGGTCCATCCCCATATCGCCAAGCTCTTCACGGAACGGGTTTTTTGTATGACGCCGACCATATCGGCAAGCCTTTCATTGGTCTTCAGCCGCGGATTGCTTGCATAGAACGACTGGGAGGAGCGAGCCTGGTACGCGCTGAAAACTGCAAGCCCCCCCAACACAATAATCGAGAACAGCATTGTGTACAGTCGTCGGGAGCGGGACTGTTCTCCGGCAGGCCAATCTGTATTGGGGGAGGCTAACGTCACAGCAAGGCAGGTTACGGGAAAAATGAGGAACTGTGTATGATGATCAAATATTTTTGCCGGCCTGCACACGGCAAAGAGCGCGGCACCCGTATAGGCAAGTATGCCCGCGAATATCCAGCGATGCGCTGCCGTTGGCAACCATGGTGCCTGGCTTCTGAGGACACTCAACAAAAACAGGACGAAAGCGAATCCGAAAATGTTCAGAAGCTGCTGGGCGTGGGGTTGCGCGAAGAAATAAACGCAATGATCTATCAATTGTTTTACGGTGAGTGGGCCCGCCCAGAAAAGGTTCTCAAGTATGTAGGAATTCCAGAAATCCCTCAACGATCCGCATGCGATCAGTACAGCAAGCATGATCACAGTCGGGAGAAGGGCCCCACTGCAGAGCACGATCGTTTGCAGCGTCCGCTGCCGCAGGCTCAGGGAGCGGCTGCCGAGAAACAAGGTTGCGGTAAAAATCACGAGACCGAGTACGGCAGCGATCGGCGCCGCCTGTATTTTGAACCACGGAGCCATGCCCAGCACAAGACCGCCCAAAAAAAGAAGAAGCTGCTGGTGCGATTCACTGCGTGAGGGAAAATCCTGGGACCACACCAGGAAGCTATAAAACCCCAGAATCAACATCAGTGCTGGGAAAAGTTCACTCGAATAGTGCAGAAAGTCCGGACTGACCGTGTCGCCATAAAAAAGGACCATCGAGATCGCTCCCAGAAGCGCGGTTATCTTGGAACCAATCCGGAGAAAAACGAGATAGGACAACAGCACCTGCACACTGACCAGCACAGCCGCAAGCACGTGCGCCATGAGGTAACTCGGCTTGAACCCCATCCCCAGCAGGATGGATATCGGATAGGAATTCAGAGGTCCGCTGGACGTCGGATCTATACCTTTCCATGGACGCGGATCCTGAAGAAACTTCATGCCCTGGCTCAGCCATTGGCTTTCATCAACGTTCAATTCATATGGAAGGACGATGCTCGGCAATCGCATCAAGACGAGACACCCGAGTAATACTGCCGATACGATCACCGGGGACAGAAACGCAAAGCTGGAGGGATGCTGCAATAGCATTGCGCTGGAGTGTTCAGCCTGGCTGCTCGCAGTGGCGTGCATTGGCATAGTGTATCGGCTACCGAGTTACCTCGTCACTTGGTCCCACGTCTCATGAGTGCTGAAGAGTAAGAACCTGTACAAGAGATTTTTCCGCTGGAGATGGTCGACCTGCGGGGTTCTGACAGGATGCAGCAGGGCATCAGTTGTAGGCCGGTGCTAGTTGGTAAATGGGCGTTGGAAGCTGGCATCAATGCCGGTGACGACGACTTTTCCGTTTTCCCGGCCGATGGTGGCTCTTTCGTAATCCTGCATAGTTCCCGTAGATCCGTAGTCTCCCTCGGCAGCCAGATACGTAGTTACGGTCTGGATGGCAGTATAGGTAATCACGGCGGAGTTTCCGTCAGGCGCAATGGTGATATGGAGGTTGGTGCGCTGAATTTTGTTCTCGCGCAGCCTGGGGAAGACGCGCTTAAGATTTGTCCGATAGTGCTCACGGTTCATGGAAACCATCTGTAGCCCGGTGGAGCTGTCCATAACCACTTTGAGCAAGGCATCTTTGCCGATGTTTTCGCAGACCGCGTCTGGATCTTTGCTATGTTGGGCCTTGCTGTCACTTTCCAAGAGATTGAGGACATCTTGCTTGGTGATAGCTTGTGCCACGGCGTGCGTGGCCGCGAGCACAGAGGCAACCATGAGAACAAATGCGCAGACAAGCTTTCGGGTGTACATATTATTTCTTTTCAAGATCAGCCGTACATAACAGAAGCACTCAGCAGTCAGACGCCGCAAAGACGGCTTATGTTAACTGATTACAATCTTTTCCGACCAAGGATCTTCCGTCCCTTGTTCCGGGGCTCCTCGCTCTGGCGTCTCCTGTTCTGGAACTGTTGGAGCCTGCGGAGCCGCCGAGCCGGCAACATCCGATTCCTGAATGTCACCAAGGGAGGGGGCAATACTCCGGCTATCCACGGGCAACAGGTGCGGGTTTTGGGCGGCCCACTTTGCGGCCAACCCATTCAAGGGACTTTTGGTGTTGTATTCCTGATAGGCAATCATTCGTCCGATACGAATGATGAGATCATCGAGTCCCTCGGATGCGGCCCAGAAGTCGCCGATACAAACAGTGGCGTCATCGAAGTTAGGATGAAAGACCGGCGTCAACATCCTGCATTGAGGCGCGCGCCTGGGATAGCCAAGAGAAAGATTCACTTCCAGCACGTGAGTATCGCGCTCCAGGATATCTCCGGTCGGCGAGACGTACAGACCGCGTATCTTGTAGGTGAAACGATACACTTCCGGAGGAAGCCCGGCCGTGCCGGTGATCTGGATCAGCGGCCAGCCCTTCAACATCCGCTGCAGTAACTGGTAGTCCTGCGCGAGGCGACGGATACGAGGAGCGGTCATAGAGCAATAGTCATCCCAAGAAGCCGTGGCGAAAATTTATGGCACACCTGTTTTCTTCCATTTTGCGATGGAATTGACATGGTATTGCAAATAGACCGTGCTGAAGAAAAAGGTCATGACACCGCTCAAATGCAAGCCCATATTTTCTGTGGAGGTGTAATACTCCTCCATGGCGGCCTTGATCTTGAAGATGCCGATAAGATAAGCAATCGCTCCGCCGATAATGAGTATGCCGCCAATCAACGGTCCGGAGTCGGAGTGCGCATTCAGTACCATGGCGAATACTCCAGCAATAAATCCTGCAGGATACATGGCCACGAGTATCAGGATGTTATTGTCGCCGCTGAGCTTGCGCGCCCAGTTCGCCAGTATAAATGTCCAAGCCATGTTGAAGAGGATGAAGGGAGAAAAGAGGCGCGACAGAATGCCCATTAGCAAGACAACACCCCAATGGAGATTCGGGGGTAGCTCGACTGTCGCGACCGGTGCGAAAGCCGGCGCGGCGGCAGCGCCGGACGCGGCCGACACGGGGACTGCGATATTACCCACGACTTGAGAAACCAATCCCCAATCACTCATGCCTTCGCTTTTTGCCAGGTCGCCTGGCGAGATCTTTCCCGATTGCACCTGCTGCTGTAAATCCGCAAGCGAGAAGGGACCCAGTTGTTCGGTACCACGTTTCACAAAATAGTCCATAGAAAAACGCGCTCCTACGATTGGAATTGAACTCCCTTGCTGTCATGATTGACAATACAGATTTCAATGACCGCCCACAGCCAGGCCATTGGACTACCATAGCCAAGAGTTACAACGGAAAGGCACAACTGTCCAATGGCCTTGCCGTAGTATCCGGCATAAAAATTGTGTCCGCCCAACGCCCCCAGAAAAACCCCCAGCAGAATGAACGTCATCTTGTTCTTGGCAACGGGTGGCGAAGTGGGGAAGATAGCAGTGCCCACAACGGGAGCGCCATTCGCATTGCTCGACTGGGGCTGGGTCGCAGCCGCGGGCGCATACCCGGCAAAGGTGGGCACAGAGCCTGACCGAATAGTTCCGGCGACCGGAACAGACACTAATTCCGGGGCAGACACCGCAACCTTGGGCTCTTCTGCCGGTGCGCAGCGGCAACCGAAGAGCGTGCAGCCGCCATTTTCTGCATAGCAGTCTTTATGGTGCGGTGTTCCACACCCCTCGCAGAACAGGTCCTCTCCAGAGGCGGAATCAACAGATGTGCGGCAATAAGGACACACAGCACCAGTCATGAGCGCTGTTTCTCCTTGTAACGGAAGGAATATCGGCCAATCTGCACCAGGTCTCCATCCTGCAGAACGCGTGAGGCTATAGGTTGTCCTGCGACATAAACATTTCCCAGGGCCCGCATTTGTACACGGGCCCCAGTAATTTCAACAACCGCGTGCTGGGGAAGAATGGTTTGGTCTTTGAACAAGTAGACATCAGATTGCTGCTGGCTGCCGATAACGGTAGAAGACTTGTACAAAATGAATTGCTTTCCTGCCAGCGGACCGGCGGTTACATAAAGCCAACGGTCCTTGAGGGCGCTCTCAACCATGCCCATCGCGATACCGGTCGTCATGCCAAAAAGGGCAAAACCAACTACTCTGCTGGCAGCTCCGCCGCCAGTCACAAACGAGATTGGATCGAAGATGATGCCGCCCAGTCCCGCACCGATGATTCCACCGAGTATTCCGAACTTGGCCTTCTTTGGCGATTGGCCGACAATGCCATAAATGATTCCACCCGCCACGCCGAATATCATCCAGGCGATGCCACGGGAAATCCACCACGCTGGATTGCGAGGGGATTGAATGCCGGCCGCGAAGCTCATTTGAAGGGCGATGTTGTAGATAATGTTGGCTATGAAACTGAAAATGAAGCCAAGCATCACACCCAGTGGTAACGCCAAGGCGCCGCGAAACAACGCCTTGCGCAGCGACCGTTCTACAATGCTTTCGGCGATGGCGAACCCTAAACACATGAAGGTCAGCATCAAGGGCACCATCCACAGATTACCCCAGCGGCGCCCTTCGCCGCCGTCTATGAAGAACGGCTCACAAATCCCCCAACCGACAATCGCGCCAAGAAGACCGGCCACACCAAGATAGAACCAACCTTGCAGCAGGATGGAGCCACGTGTTTCTGACGCGGTAGCAGGGTCATCAACTGCAGCACTGATGCTGCCGTAGGTCTTTCCTCCCACATCGGCTGGTTTGGACGGCGCAACCGGAGCAGCAGTTTCCGGCAGGGTGACAGCCGCAAGGTCCTCGAAGGTAATCTTGATGCCTTCTTTATTGTCTTTGCTGGCCATCTTTCTCCTTCTTCTCCTTGCCGGCGGAATCTGTGGAAGTCTTGCCGGCGGGTTGAGCAGTATCGTGCGTCAAATTCTGACCATTCTGGTCACTTGTCTTTTCCTGGCCTTCGGGTATGGCCTGAATGATACGCCCAGTCTGAGGATCAACCGGCACCGGCATTACCACGACACGTGGGAAGACCACCCAGGCCACAACCAGACCGCAAGCAAAGATCACCAAGTACCAAAGAATCGCAGTAGTCCAGCGCAACCAGGCAGGCTCTGGATTGGATTCGGGCCGGGGTGAGTCATCGCGTCCCACCACGTGATCATCACCCAGATCAAAGCCCATCGGTTCAGGTTTGCCGGTTTCCCCTGCGCATTCCCCGCCCTTTGAGTCGGCGACAGCCAGTTGCGATAGCCGCTCAAGCGAACCACCGACCCAGCCGAAGCAGCCTTCCTCATCACTCTGGGGGTCATACACCCAGGCCACCTGTTGCGGTGACGAGAAGAAATTCTTATGGATAAAAGTATCGTGATCGGAGAGAAAAACGCCGAATCCAGGATGCGAGTGATACCACCCAAGGATTCGTTCGTCAGGATATTCTTTGTCCTTAACGTTGTAAATGTGCTCCCATGTATCCTGGGTAAAAGTAACGTGCGTGCCCCCTTGCGCCGCATTCACGCCGGGGATGGAGGCTTCGACCTTCAGTTTGCCTTCGTGCTCACGCCCGATCAGGACTCCGCACACTTCGCTTTTGCTCTGCGAGCGTGCGTGCTGGCGTATGCGACGCAGAACCTCGCTATTGATAATAAGCGCCGGGCCTTCCCCCTTCATTTTCGACTTACGCGTCACGTTTTCCACCTTTGCGCGGCTGTCGAAGCAAACACATCCGGTTCGTCGCCTGAGATAAAGTACGCGATTTCCTGGTCCTCGGCCCGGGCAATGAATGCATCAAACAGAGGCAATCCCAAAGCATTGAGCTTGCGCTGGGCGAGTTCGGGTTCGCCGCCATAGTTGTGCATCGTGGTTACGACCCGCATGTGACCGTCACGCGGGCAGAGACCCTGCTCATAGCGGACGCTTCCTACCGGGGCAAATAACTCCTGCTCCTGGTGGCAGCTTGGGCACGATAGCCTGTGGACAACGTCACGGCTGAACTCCAGAACCACTTCATCCCGGCCAAGGTCATGCCGCGCGCGCTCCAGCAGTTGAAGCAAGGTCATCTCTCCTGAACGTTGCGGCAGCCGCACTATGTTCTCGAATGTGTCGTGGCTCATGCAATCAGGGTTCTCGGTGTATTCGACGACGTAGGAGGTATGATTCAAACCCTCAAAAATGTATCCCCGGCCCGCCAGGGTGGGAAGTCCGTGAATGAGTTTCACCGCCTCTTGTACCTGAACCGCCGCAATAATTGAAGAAATGGTCGGAGTGGTTGGCACCTTTCCCGCGGTCTCTTCCTCGCGGGCCAGCAGATTACAGGACATACGGCGCTCCAGCTGTGCCCAATCCGTCTCGCCCAGCGTGCATTCATAGCAGGGCGGAGAGCCCGGAACAAATACCCGCGCAACTCCATTAATTCCCTCGATGGCGCCATCCACCCAGGGGCGTTTCATTTTCCAGGCGGCGCGATTGATCCAGAGCCGCGCTTCACGATTGTCGAGGCCGGCGATGATCAGGTCGCTCCAATGAAATAGTCCCAAACCGCAGTCATACAAAATATTTGCAACCAGGGGCTGCACCATGGCTTCAGGAGACAATGCCTTAACTGCTTCCGCTGCGACTTCCGCTTTGAACTGGCCGACGTCTTCGGTGCGGTAAAGCACTGCACGTGAAAGGTTCGACTCCTCTATGCGATCAAGATCTACGACCACGATCTGCTTGAACCCCAACAACGCCAGGTTCTTAAGTACCTCGTTGCCCAAAGCGCCGGCGCCAACTACCAGGACACGCGTTTCCCGTATCTTCTCTTCGTTCCACCACGGAATGAGCCGCAACCGGCTGAAGCGGTCTTCCCGCATGTCCGATGGCGCTACCGTAATCTGTGGAGGAACGCTCATTGACCACCTGCAGTGATCTCCGGCTGAAGGCGAAGAATATCACCATCGGCAACTGCGGCCTCGGCAAGGGTTTGGGTATCCTGAATCTGGCGTCCTGAGTTCTTGTGGTGGAACTTGTAGCTCAGGGGAGCACCATCCGGGCCATTACTGGGAAGGCGGAGCTTCTGCACCAGCACGGCAATGATCTTGTTGCATGGAGCGTCGTCGGGAAGCTCAACCGGAACACGTTTGTTCTCAGTCGAGTCATAGACGGTGACGTTTATGGTGGGCATCTTTAGATTTATCCTGCTCTCTCTTATCGAGCTGTAGGTTGAGATTTCCCGCCCGAAATGTTACCTCGGGAATTGATGCTTGCAAATTCCGCAAGCCGTTGACGCCCGTTGCCCGTGAACTCCCAATCAGAGTCACTCAGCAAAGTGTCAGCACGCACGGCAAAGTTCAGATTTTCTGCATTGGGATCAACATTCCGGTCCATCTTGAACACCACGATCCCGAGCAGGTTCCCCTTATTGTCAAAAACTGGCCCGCCGCTATTGCCTGGACTGATGGGCGCCGAAATCTGGAACAGAGAACCCTGGTCCACGCGGGAAACCATTCCATTGCTGATGGTGAACTTAAGTCCCTCAGGATGGCCAATTACAAAGACATCTTCACCGTCAGTCGCTGAGGCAATGGGTTGGACGAAATCGGAGTGTCCTGACTCACGCGGCACCCACAACAGGGCCAGGTCTAAATGCTTGTGGTGCGCTACCACATCGGCTCCCGCCCACGCGCCTGAGGCCATGGCCACCAGTGCGCGGGAATTGGCTCGGCCGCTCCAATTGAGGCCATCAACAACATGACGGGCCGTGGCAAATAAATATCCCTCGGAGTTTGCGCGCAGAAGGATGCCTGCGCCCAGTTCTCCCGACATTGTCTCCTGATGGCTGAACCACAGCCGGCGAGCGGGAGTAATCACAGCTACGAGCGGCTTGAGATTCGTCGCCACAGCGGTGCCAGACATAACATCGGTCGAGGGCAGGCTTGGGAATATGGTTCTTTCATCAAGGTCGCTGATACCCTTGCTCACCACTGCGGGCAATGGGACGAATGCGACCGACAGAACCGCGGCAGCAGAGGTCATGAAACCGCTGATGATCAACAGCGTTGATAAAAACGCAGTCCAGGCATGTTTAATTCGAGAAGGTTGGTTGCGAGTGGAGGCCCGCAGCACAATCGTCACCAGACATAAAAGAGGCAGCACCAAGGTCAACGGCGAAAGAGCAAGCTTGACCCACCAGGAAATGACAGGCGGGAGCTTCGGCTCCAGGCGTCCAGGCCCCTCGGGCGTATTAGGTACTGCTGCGAGTTCCTGAGTACTGACTACGACCTTATCCATTTGCAGGGGCGAGGAGCACGCCACGCTTATTCAAATCTTACTGCTTTGGAAATTCTTACGTCAGAGCCCAGCATGGATGGCTGCTCTTTTGTTTGGGAATTTTTATGATAAATGACCTGCAAGGACCGGGCAATAGGAATCCCGCCTATTTTTTGTGCAGGAGGATTGCTTTCGAGCAGGACGTCATTCTCCACCCAGCCGCGATTGGAGCTGCTTTGCGGTACAAGGAACGCGTTGCAGCTCAGCGCGGTACTGATGCATGGTCTCGGCAAATACGGTTGATGTCTTGGTTCTCAAGCACAGATTTAGGAGCACCCCGCTTGGCGACGATCAGCATCGCGCGGCCTATGCATTCCGTCGCGGTCACATACTTGGGGAAAAGCAATTTCCATACTGGATAGAGGGGCCCCATCATTGCGTAAAATGCCGCGTACCATTTCGTCTTTGTCCGAATCCCGTGGAGTGGCTGGATGTAGCCAGGACGGAACATGTATGCAGCCTTGAACGGCATTTGCAAGAGTGCATTTTCTGTTTTGCCTTTTACCCGCGCCCACATCATGCGACTGCGCTCCGCACTATCGGTATTCGCGCCCGACACGTAGATAAACGTCATCATCGGGTTGAGCCTGGCCAAAGTTCTGGCCACCGAGATGGTGAGATCGTATGTCACGCGGCGATACGCCTCCTCGTTCATCCCCACGGCGGAGACACCGAGGCAGAAAAAGCATGCGTCGTAGCCCGAGAGTCTGCCTTCGATCGCGGAGAGATCAAAAAGGTCGTTGTGTACGATTTCGTGCAGTTTCTCGTGCTGCTGCGCAGTGGCTTTGCGACCAATGGCAAGGACGCCTTCCACGTCGGGATCGAGCAGACATTCGCGCAGGACGCCTTGTCCGACCATACCCGTCGCCCCTAGAAGAATCACCTTCACGTGTGTGTGACCACCTTTCAACTTAGTTTTGGAATTGCTCGACAGCTAGTAACTTTACTGGAACTCAAGCATTACAATCTCGGGATTCGATCCCAGCCGCAGCGGCGGTCCCCACGTTCCTGCTCCGCTCGAAGTGAAAACCTGCATCTTCCCGATCTGGCTTAAGCCATACACAAACTGCCGGTAAATCCGCCGCGCCATCCAACTCCAAGGTATGAACTGCCCAAGGTGGGTATGCCCGGATAGCTGCAGGGAAACGCCGGCGGCCTCGGCGATCTCCGGATGGTCGGGGGCATGCGTCAACAGAATGCTCGCGCGATCGCGATCCAATCGGATGCCGCGTAGCACCGACGCAAAGTTGCTATCCAGCGCCGCGTTCCGGTAGGGCACACCAACAATCTGCAAACCATCCACTTCTACCTTCTCATTGCTGAGCACGCGGACTCCGGCCGCCGCAATGGCATGCAGATACTTGCTGTCGTCCCCAAATTGCTCATGATTTCCCGCGACGAAATACACGCCGTGTGGCGCCACAAGCTCGCTCAATGGCTCCGCTGCTCGCCGCGCATCGATGGCCGTGCCGTCATACAAATCTCCAGCGATAAAAATCGCGTCCGGCTCCTCATTCAAAATCTTTGCAACCATACGCCGCAGAAAACTGCCGTTTCGCACATGCCCCAGGTGCAGATCGCTGATCAGCGCCGCTCTTCGCCCGCGCCATGCCGCCGGCAAGTTCGCGAGCCGAACCGTCGTTCGCGTGATCCGCGTCCAGCTTGCATTGAAAACTCCGTAGAGTCCGGCCACTACTGCAGCACCGAACAGCAATTCCACCGTCCGATGGAAGTTCATGGCCAGCCCCGCCACCTGCGCAACTCCAAAAGCAATCCAGGAGAAAACCGCGGCGAGAACAAGAAAGGTCAGCAACCCCAACCAAACCGCAGCAGCCTTGTAAAACGCGCGCACAGCAGCATTGGTATAGCGATATGCGAGTAGCGAAGCGGCGACAAAGCTCACCGACAAAAAGCCAAGGACCAGTTTGATCCAGAACGCCCCGTGGGCATCGCTCCCTGCGGGTGAGAATGTCCACGTCTCATAGAGGAGAAGATGCGTCAAAGAAAGAACAGACTGAATAATTGCAATAAAAGCGATTAAACGTTTTCGTGTCATTAGATTTCCTCAACTAAATTCCTCAATCCCGCGATTCGCATTGTTGGCGTAGTGTCGCAGGAAATTCGCCTGCCGATCTCGGGTTTCTTGGTATACCAGATATAATGTTTCGGTATACTCCGTATCGTTGGATGGAATGCCGATGAAAAAGATTCAGAAAAAAAACGCCGGAGCCAAAGAGAGCAGTTCGCCCAAGCCGAATGCCATCGTGCTGGCGGCGCTCGACCTGTTTACCCGGTACGGATATCGCAAGACTTCCATCGATGACATTGCCCAGGCGGCGCAGGTGGCCAAGCGCACGGTATACCTGCACTTTGAGAACAAGGCGGCGGTCTTTCTGGCAATCCTTGACTATCTGGGTGACCAGGTGCGACAGCGCTGCGCTGCCGCCGAGCGCGCGGGCGGCACGGCAGTGGACCGGCTGACAGGGTTGCTCGATGCTTACTTTGGAGTGGGGTTCGAGCTCTTCAGCAAGTCCGAGCACATGCCGGAGCTGGAGGAGACCTTCTCAAAGCTGGCGCAGGCGAGGATCGGCGACCTGAATACGGAGTACGAAGATCGGCTCGCGAAATTTTTGCGATCGCTTGAGAAAACGGGCGAGATCGGAGGGCCTCCGCAGGGGCTTACTGTGGAGCAGATCGTCCACATCTTGATGCGGGCGGCACAGGGGGCCAAACACGACGCTAAGATGCAGGGCGATCGGAAGACACTTGAGCGGCGCCTGCGGGAGTTAGCGATGCTCGCCATTGCCGCGATGAAAAAGTAATTAGAATGCGAAATGTCTGCCGTTAATCAGGACGAGTGGTCATTGGAGACCACACCGATTATCTGTAAACTGTCTCATGCCAAATCGTAAAAAATCACGCGCCTCAAAATCCACGCAAGCGACGCAAAGCCGTTTCGCGAATGTCAACGGCGTGCGGCTGCACTATCTGGTTGCAGGCACAGGCGACCCAGTCGTGCTCCTGCATGGTTATGCCGAAACCAGCCACATGTGGCGCCCGCTGATGGCGAAGCTGGCAAGCACCCACACCGTAATCGCCCCGGATTTGCGCGGAGCCGGTCAATCCGCTACTCCGGCCGATGGCTACACCAAGGCTGCAATGGCGCAGGATATCCACGCGCTCGTGCGCAAACTTGGTTACGAACACATTCAAATTGTCGGACACGATATTGGATTGATGGTTGCGTATGCCTATGCGGCGCAGTATCCGAGCGAGGTGGACCGCATTGCGTTAATGGACGCCTTCCTGCCTGGCGTAGGAAACTGGCGCGACGTTTGGCTGATGCGTGATCTGTGGCATTTTCATTTTTACGGCAAGACGCCGCTCGCGCTCGTACACGGCCGCGAACGCATTTATTTTGAGCATTTCTGGAACGATTTTGCCGCCAACCCCAAACATTCGGTGCCGGAGCGCGACCGTAAGATTTACGCGAAAGCTTATGGCCGGCCGGGCGGCATGCGCGCCGGCTTTGAATACTTTCGGGCGTTTGAGCAGGACGCGAAAGATTTCGCTGGCTTTGCCCAAACTCGCTTGCCCATGCCGATGCTGGTTCTCACTGGGGAAAAGGCTTCAGGCGATTTCCTGATTCAACAGGGCCGGCTGGTAGCGACCAATGTTGAAGGCGTGGTGGTCCGTAATTCCGGGCACTGGCTTATGGAAGAAGCGCCTGATCAAGTTATCCCTAAACTCGTAGAATTTCTCAACCGCTAGAGGACTGGACGATTTAGTCTCCGCGCACAATCGCCTTTATGACGTCCAACGCCTTGTCCAGCCCGAAGCTGTAGTTGTGTCCCACGAAAGCGCTTTCCGTGCGAACCGTAGTGATAATGATTACTTCGTTCTGTCCTGCAGCCTGCCGCAGCGTGACGGAAGCTTCGCCTAATTCGAAGTACTTCTTGGAAGCTACGAAACCCCAGGCCGGAGGCTCGTAACGGCGGTTCAGGCCGTCCTTGATCTTCTTGAGCAGCGCCTTGCGGTTCTTGAATTGCTCCGCGGCCGGGCCCTCGACCTCGAGCTTGTCACTTAACAAGCCTATGGATTTCTTGAATGCAACGTCGGTAGTGCTGGGCAGATCCAGCACCGCCCGGTAGATGACCGTGGTGATCGTCCCCGAGTCCGTCGTCATCACGACCGTTTCCAACGGCCACGGAGCGCCGGGAAGGGTTGCGTGGTAGGCGTAGGTGTTCATTGCTGCCTGGCGCTGCAGAACCAAAGACTCGAACAGTTGTTTGCCGAAGCCGTGTGAGGGAAGTTGCTGCGCGTCCAGTCTCATGTGTTCGACGGCGACGGCGCCAGAAAATCCAGCCTTCTGCATTTCCTCGGTCCACCACAACTGTAGTTTCTGGCAATCTTCCGCCGGATTTCCTCGCGGGAACCCCTGTTTATTCATGAGCGGACCCCTTTCAGAAATTTCGATCTACGAACAGGCCGTTAGGTTGATTGATCGTATCTTATCCATCGGTTGCCGCCTACATTTCTCTATGCTGGCCGTGATGCAGCAAGTGCTATCCTGCCATCCGCACGCGATGGTGACGCCGATTCAGCCTCCTGCGTGTGATATACAATTTGGGGCTGGAATGAGGTGAGGATGCCTGCGTTGAAACTGTCGGACACTTTCCTGGAGACTATGAGAACAACTCGACGAATTTTCATACTGTTTGCCCTGCTGCTACTTACCGTTGGTGCTCGCGGTGCTGAAAAGACTGCCGCCAAAGGAAAATATCTTGTTTATATCGGTACTTACACTCAGGGGGAGAGCAAAGGTATTTATGCCTATCGTTTCGATGCAGAAACAGGCGAGTCAACCTCGCTCGGTTTGGCAGCGGCAACTACCAATCCATCGTTTCTTGTTATTCATCCCAACCGCCGCTTCCTTTATGCAGTGAATGAGATTACGAACTACGAAGGCCGGGCGAGCGGGGGTGTCAGCGCCTTTGTCATTGATCAGCAGACCGGCAAGTTGACCCTGACGAACGAAGTAGCTTCGCTTGGAGCGGATCCCTGCCATGTGTCGGTGGATAACACCGGCAAATACGTCCTGGTCGCGAACTACACGGGAGGCAATGTAGCCGTGTTCCCAGTACGGGAAGACGGAGGATTGGGCAAAGCCTCGGCCTTTGTGCAGCACACGGGGTCGAGCGTGAATCCTCGACGCCAGGAGGGAGCGCACGCGCACTGGATTAGCGTCTCTCCCGATAACCGCTTCGCGATTGCAGCGGATTTAGGGCTCGATGAGCTGATTGTCTATCGCTTCGATGCGCACACGGGAACGATTGCGCCGAACCATCGCCAGTGGGTGAAGCTGGTTCCGGGGGCCGGCCCGCGGCACTTTGTCTTTCACCCCAGTGGCAAATTTGCCTATGCGATTAACGAGTTGTATTCCACCATCACCGGTTTTTCCTACGACGCGGCGAAAGGAAGCCTGCGTGAGCTGCAAACGGTCTCGACACTGCCCAAAGACTTTGGAGGCTATAACGATGCGGCCGAAGTGCAGGTGCATCCTACAGGCAAGTTCCTTTATGCCTCGAACCGTGGGCACGACAGCATTGCGGTGTTTAATATTGATGCCGCCAAGGGCACCCTCGCACTTGTAGAGAACGTTCCGACGCAGGGTAAGACGCCACGCAATTTTGCGATTGACCCGACTGGGTCGTATCTGTTCGCAGCCAATCAGGAGTCCAATAACATTGTTATTTTCCGCATCAACCCAGATTCGGGCCGCCTGACACCGACCGGCCAGGTACTCGAGACGCCGTCGCCTGTTTCTATAACATTCATGGCGAGCGAGTGATCTTCTAGTCTGGCTTTCTGAATGCTGCGAAGCTGCGCCCGGGCTACTTCTCGCCCTTCTCCTCTACCCCGTCCATTTTCGGGAATAGTTTCATGTTGGGAAACCAGCTAAGGCCTGAATAGATCTAATCGATTGAACCTCTTGACTTGTTTTACGTCTGGAAGCGCCTCTGTCGGAGATCAGTCAAATCTGGCGGTTCAGGCGTAACGATTCGACAACCATCGTCACTACATCGCACACGAGCAAATTATTTAGCAACAACTGTGGTCAAGGTCATGAGATCCAAAATGGGAATCTCAAGTACAAGGAGATGAGATGAGAGACAAATGGTTTATCAAATACTTCTTTGGTTGTTTGGTCCTGCTGGCAGGCGTGCTTGACGGGACGAGGGCCACGGCCCAGGGGTCTTCCGTGCTCAATGAGCGAGCGCCGAAGGTGATCCCGGGGCAGTACATCGTTGTCTTCAAGCCAGTCACTCGCCAGGCTGCCTCCAAACCAGGCACTGCCCGCCAGGACGTCCTGGCCGCGGAGGAAACCGTGAAGCGGCTCGGTGGCACAGTTGGATTCACGTACACGTCGGCGGTGATCGGCTTCAGCGCCAAGTTGCCACCCCAGGCACTGGAAGCGGTCCGTACCCGGCCGGGCGTTGCCTATATCGAGGCTGACCAGGTTGTGTCGCTCAACACGGTCCAACCTCCCAACCCGCCGGGCTTCCCGCCCCTGGGTCTGGACCGGATCGATCGCCGGCTTCTCCCGCTGAACAATACCTACACTTACAGCGAAACCGGCGCCGGTGTGCATGTGTATGTCATCGACAGCGGAATCTGGACTCCGCATACGGATTTTGGAGGGCGCGCCTCCGGGGTTTTCACCGCGGTGATGGACGGCCATGGAACCGATGATTGCAACGGCCATGGCACTCACGTGGCTGGGATCATCGGTGGGACGACCAACGGTGTTGCGAAGCAGGTAACTCTTCATGCCGTGCGTGTTACTGACTGCACTGCAAACGGAGCACTGGCAGACACTATTGCGGGCGTGGATTGGGTGACGATGAATGCAATCCACCCTGCGGTTGCCAACATGAGCCTGGGCACACCCTCATCGCCCACGCTGGATACGGCCGTAAAAAACTCCATCGCGATGGGTATCACCTACGTAGTGGCGGCAGGGAATCAAAATGACGACGCCTGTTTCTACTCGCCGGCCGAAGTGCCGGCAGCCATCACCGTAGGCGCCACCAATCCCATCGACGACTCACGCGACGCTAATTCGAATTTCGGCACGTGCCTCAAATTGTTCGCTCCGGGGATGCAGATCGAATCAGCGATGCCCGATGGCGTTGCGGTGCATCCGGGTTGCATTCTGGGTTCGAACACACCGGGGTCCCGGACACAGAGTTGCTCCGGCACGTCGGTGGCGTCGCCGCATGTCGCTGGCGTGGCGGCACGCTACCTCGAGACTCACATGGCGGCCACCCCGGCAGCCGTGTGGACTGCCATCCACGCCGCTGACGACGTCTTTGGGGTGACCCCGATGTGGCCGGGCGTCGGCTTTCCGGGAGCAGGCTCGCCTAACGAGTTGCTGCACTATGGGTCGCTGAACGACGGACTCAACGACGGCGACCCGCACTTGACCACTGTCGAGGGAGTACACTACGACTTCCAGAGCGCGGGAGAGTTCGTCTCTCTGCGCGATTCTGACGGGCTGGAAATCCAGACGCGCCAGACACCCGTCCCCACAGCATCCGTTGTGGGCCCCAATGCTCACACTGGACTCACGACGTGCGTGAGCCTCAACACCGCTGTTGCGGCGCATGTAGGTAAACATCGGGTCAGCTACGAACCCAACCTCAGCGGCGTGCCTGATCCCAGCGGTCTCCAACTCCGCGTGGATGGCACTTTGACGACACTTGGCCCGAACGGGCTCGACTTTGGAGACGGCAGTCGCATCGTGAGCACTGCAGCCCCCGGCGGTCTTGAGTTTGATTTCCCGGACGAAACTGCTCTCGTCGTGACGCCGGGCTGGTGGGCTCCACAGGGCAGGTGGTACCTCAACGTGGACGTATCCCATACCCGGGCCTTGGAGGGAATCCTGGGCGCCATTCCGCAGAGCAGTTGGTTACCGGCACTGCCGGATGGTTCATCCATGGGGCCAATGCCAGGCCCGTTACATGATCGCTTCGTTGACCTCTACCAGAAGTTCGCTGATGCATGGCGCGTAACCGACAAAACCAGCCTGTTCGACTACGCGTCGGGCACCTCAACCGGCACGTTCACCATGAGCAACTGGCCACCGGAGAACCCGCCGTGCACCATCCCGCACACGAGACCAATCCGGCCCGCCAGCCGTCTGATCGCGCAACGGGCTTGCCGCGCAATCAGGGACGAGAACACGCATGCCAACTGCGTCTTCGACGTGATTGTCACCGGCAACCCTGGCTTTGCTAAGACCTACCTGCTGAGCCAGCGGATCAAAACCGGCTCGACCACGACTACCGTGACCGATGACAGGGATCCCACGAGGATCGAAGAACCCGTGACGTTCACCGCGACCGTGACGGCAGGCAAAGGCGTTCCGACTGGGGCGGTGCAGTTCACACTCGACGGCTACAAGATAGGTAGGCCGCTCCGGCTTGACTCGAAAGGTCAGGCAATATGGAAGACGAGCAGCCTGAAGCCCGGGAAGCATAAGGTGACGGCCAGCTACATCCCCAGCCTGGGTAGCGTGTTTCTGCCGAGCACGAGTCCGGACGAGGAACATACGGTCAGAGGTGAGGACTAGTGAAGTTGCGGTAGAACAGCGGCCGAACCGGTCTTCCCGCAATTTGGCGAAGACCGGTTCAGTCGCCCGCAAATCTCTCCAGATTCTTGATCCGGGCCGCGGCTGGCATCCGCGTTACCTTCTAATAACTAAAGACGGTATAATCTCCTCGCCGTGGGTAGACACACTAACGAGCCGTGGATTGCGCAGGAGGCGTGCCGCCATCAGCAGCGCGTGGGCAGGCCGCGTTATATCTTTGGCATCCTCACTGCCGTTGTCGTACTCGTGCTTTTTTACGCAGCGCAAGCCGCACCGCAAACTTCAGCAGCCGGGAATAAGCCCGGCAGCTCTTCACCGCCACAGCCGCAAGCAACACCAAGACGTCCTCCCCAGGCCAGGACGCAGAAAGAATACAGCGATTACAACGCAGCCCACGCTGTAAATGGAGGGCCTGCCGCGGAAAAGGCCGCCGATGATTTTGCCGCCGAACATCCCGACAGCGAGTTGCGGGTGTATTTGTATTCCAAAGCCATGCACGAGTACCAGAATGAAAATAATCCCGGCAAACTGCTGGCCATAGCAGAGAAGGTCCTGGCGTTGGATCCCGATAACTCCATCGCGCTGGTGCTTACTGCCTCTGTGCTCGCAGATAGCTTGAGTGATACTGACCTGGACCGCGAGCAGAAGATCGCTGAGATCAAGAACAAATCCACGCACGCGCTGGAGACCGTGGATACCGCGTTTGTTCCGCCGCAGGGCGCGACCCCGGAACAGATTGACGCCTATAAGAGCACGCTGCGCTCCATGGCACACTCCGCCTTGGGCATCATGGAACTGAAGAGCGGGGCTGATGCCGCCGCGGAAAAGGACTTGCAAGCCGCCGCCGACCTGAATAAAACCGAGCCTGATCCTTATGTCTGGTATCACCTCGCGCTCGCCCAGGACCATCAGAAAAAATACGTTGAGGCGCTGGCTTCGATCAATCAGGCATTGCAGCATACATCCACAAATCCTGAGCTGGAGCGGTTGGCGCGGGGTGAACGGGAACGGCTGCTTAAGCTTACCGCCACACCTGCAGTCCCTCAAAAGCCAATCACCAAGTGAACTCTCCACAATAGAGGGAAACTGTTCTGACCAGATGCCCTCGTGTACCATGAATGATCATTGATTAGCGGGGGGCCGCTTGAAATTACTGTTCAAGTTCAACCTGATTTTTATTGCATTGTTCGGAGCAGGTCTGTTGCTGATTTCGCATCTGGCATACCAGTTCCTTGCGAACAATGCGCGCAACGAGATTGTGCAACAGGCGGCGCTCATGATGGAAAGCGCGCGGGCCACGCGCGACTACACGTCAAGGGAGCTGAAGCCGCTGCTGCTGAAAGATCCTGATACTGAGACGACCTTTCTGCCGCAGACCGTCCCAGCCTACAGCGCTACGGTCACCTTTGAGCGGCTGCGCAAGACTTATCCGGAGTACGGATACAAGGAGGCAGCGCTCAATCCAACCAATCTGCGCGACCGGGCGGCGGACTGGGAAGCAGACGTCATCAACGTCTTCAGAAATCATCCCGAACAAAAAGAGATTATTGCCGAGCGCGACACGCCTACAGGAAGGTTCTTGTACCTGGCGCATCCCATCAGCGCCGACCCGCCGTGCCTCTCGTGTCACAGTGTCCCGGAGGCGGCCCCTGACCCGATGATCGCCGCCTATGGCCGCAATAACGGCTTTGGCTGGAAGCCCAATGAAGTGATCGCCGCGCAAATCGTTTCAGTTCCGATGTCCCTCCCGGTCAAAAATGCCGACCAGGCATTCCGCAATCTCGTGATCTATTTCGCCGCGATCTTTTTTCTTTCGGTGGTTGTGATTGACGCAGCGTTGTATGTCATCGTCATCCGGCCGCTGCGCAAGCTGTCGAAGGCGGCCAATCTTATCAGCCAGGGAAATCTTGAGGTGCCTGAGCTGGCGGTAAAAGGCAAAGACGAGATTGCAGCGACCGCGGCTTCTTTTAACCGGCTGTACTTAAGCCTGAAAAAAGCCGCCAAAATGCTGAACGGATGAAGTGCGGCACTCTAGTCGTGACGGGTATGCTGTGAGGCGAGAAACTCTTTCCGATCTTTGGGCGATTCGATCTCCTCGGCCAGGGTCTTATAAAGATCTTGCAAGTTGCTATGCCGGCTGGCGGCGCGTTGCACCACAATCTTGGCAATCGGGCCGATATAAGCGGCGAGCTTGCGGGTAATGCGAACAAGTGTCTCAGGACTGAAGGCAGTGGAGGCCGTCGGCGTTGATCGGCTGACCGGTGGCGCTGGGGCAACCCGTTTTGACGATGGTGGAGTGGCCACTCCCGATGCCGCCACTCCCGATGCCACCACTGGCATGGCCGGCGAGCTGTGTGCGCCTTTGACCGCGACGAATTGCTGAAGTTGAGTTGTATTGAGGCCGGTGTTCCTGAGCGCCGAAAGGAAATCTTCTGCGGATTGAAAGCGGTCGTCCGGATTCTTGGCCAGCGCTTTCAGAACGATATCGGAAAGCTTTGCGGGAATGTTTGTATTCACGACCGAAGGCGCGGTGGGTTGTTGCTGAAGATGGCCGGTCATGATCGTATATTGGGATTCGCCGTCAATCGGCACCTTGCCGGTGAGCGACTCGTAGAGGGTTGCCCCGAGTGAATATAAATCTGACCTTGCGTCTACTTTCTTGGCCATCACTTGCTCAGGGGACATATAGTGCAGCGATCCCATGACCCAACCCGGCGCGGTGAGTCCGGGATGGAAGGAGTCGAGGGCGAGTCCGAAATCAAGCAGCTTGACCCGGTTGTTGGCGGTAAGCATGATGTTGGAAGGCTTGATATCGCGATGAATGACGCCTTGCGCGTGCGCATAGGTAAGCGCAACAAGAACCTGGGAGATGTAATCAATACTTTGGCTGAGGTTGAGCCCCGACCGGCGAAGCCTGGCATCGAGCGTCTCGCCTTCCACGAACTCCATGACCATCAGCAGATGCTCTCCCTGGCGAAACGCGGTGTGCAGCCCGGCGATATTGGGGTGGCTCAGACTGGCCAGCACCCTGATCTCGCGTGCGAACCGTTCGGATGACTCAGGACTGCCGGCACGAAGCACCTTCAAAGCTTCAACGCGGTGAGAGATGTTATGCCTGACTTTGTAAACCTCTCCGATGCCGCCCGCCCCCAAAGCGCCGATGACTTCGTAGTCTCCTACGTGATCTCCAACCGTCAGGCCCATTACGTTTCTGGGAGTGAGTCCCCGGCGTCCTGAAGAAGCTTGCGGGTCGGCAACGGTTTCTCGCTTTGCTTCGCCAAGTGGTTCAAAGAAATCTTTGGTTGATTTGTTGGCGGAGTTCAGGAGGGCTTCTATCTCTTTCCGCATTTCAATATCTGTACCGCAACTCTGATCGAGGAATGCAGCTCGAGCCCCAGGATCCAATTCGAGAGTTGCGAGAAAAATAGCCTCGATTTGTTTCGCGCGATCCGATGAGGGAACAGTGGGCACGAGCTTCTAGTACACCTCGCGTGAGTTCGTGATGCAGACAGGCCTGACTATCTTGAGGTTCCTAGTCTAATGCGGTTTTGACCCAAGGCACAAGCACCAGCTCCCGCCAAATCGTCGCGCCTTTTGAACTTGGTCTCCGGTGGCTACCAAAAACTTCGGTTTGAATGAAAACATTGAATTTACGAGTTCGGCCTTGTAGGCTGTCAGGGTCCATGGCAACTCTCTTCATGGTGATGTTCTCCACCTTTCCAAACTCGTTGTGCTCCCGCGCTGCCAGCGCGCCATTCTTCGCAACCGGTTTTGACCGCGCCGAGAAGGATGGCAAGTGAGCATGAAGCAGCTTAGGTTCCTGCTTAGCCTGGTGAGCAGCGAGAGCGAATACCAGCGCGACCAGGCGCTGCAGGCAGAAAGAGTCGCCAAGCGCCTGGGGATTGCGCTGCAGGTCGTTTATGCCGAACGCGATGCGATCACCCAGAGTCAGCAATTGCTCAGCGTGATTCAGTCAAAAACTGCCCACAAGCCCGATGCAATCATCTTTGAGCCGGTGAGCGAAACCGGCATGCCAACCGTGGCGCGATCCGCCGTCGAAGTAGGAATCGGTTGGGGCATTCTTAACCTTCAGCCGGCATACCTGGCCGAGCTGCGAACATCCGACTCCTCCATGGCTTTTGGTATTGGAGCTGACCATTCTGAGATTGGCCGGATTCAGGGCAGGCAATTGGCCAAGGTGCTTCCACAAGGTGGTGAAGTGCTCCTGATTCAGGGTCCTTCGGATAACGTTGCGGCACAGCAGCGTACGCAAGGCCTGCAGGAAACGAAGCCCGGCAACATTAAACTAAAGCAACTCAAAAGCAAATGGACTGAACAAGGCGCGTACCAATCCGTAGCTGCGTTCCTTAGCCTCTCCACCTCTCACGACAGCAATATCCAGTGCGTCGTCGCACACAATGATCCAATGGCGCTGGGCGCGAAGCGGGCCTTTGCAGAACGGACCGCGGGCGATGAGCGGACCCGTTGGCTCCAGCTCCCATTCCTGGGTTGCGACGGATTGCCTGAAAGCGGGCGCGCCTGGGTCCCAATCAGAGAGCTCACGGCGACTGTGGTCGTTCCCCCCAACGCCCCGCTTGCGATCGAAACCTTCGTGGATGCGCTCACGACTGGTAAACGGCCGAGAGAATATTCTCTGACCGTATCAAAGTCTTTTCCTGATATCTCGCTATTGAAGCAAGCCGGGTGAAGCAAGCCGGGCGTTCTTGAGGCTTATCCGCCTCTGCCCCGGAACTGGATGATTCTCCGGCGGTCGCGTTTCGATGGCCGGCCTGCGGGTAACTCTTCAAACTGCTTCATCGCCTTACGCTCAGCTGCCACCTTCAGGCGCAACTCCCGGCTCGCTTCGGTCTCACGGTAGAGCGTTTGCGCAACCGAGGCTGGGCCGCGCACCTCGCTGAGAAGCAAGACCTCCACCTGAAAGTCGCCGCCATCGTTGGTCACCCGCAACTGGTCCCCGATCCGGACGTCGCGCGCAGGCTTGGCCGGCTGCCCGTTGGATTGAATCCTGCCGAGTTCACAGGCGCGTGCGGCCAAGGCCCGCGTCTTGAAGAACCTGGCCGCCCAAAGCCACTTGTCCATTCGCACGGAGGTCATGATCTATTTTCCTATATGAATGAGATTTCAGGGGCATCGGTGGCAACCTCATCAACCGGGTCCAACCTGCGGCTTAAACTGCATCGAATCACCTCGCAGCTAATCTAATCGGGATGCGGCGGCAGTGGCTCGCCGCACATAATCTGCTATGGAAAGCAATACACATCGCCCGAGATGGAAGACCTTGCTGGCTTTCGCGATTATCTATTTTGTGTGGGGATCCACATTTCTCGCAATTCGTGTTGGCGTCCGCGAAGTTCCACCGCTTATTCTGGCGGCGATGCGTTTCCTGGTTGCCGGACTCGTTCTTTACGGCTGGATGATCGCGCGCGGCGAACGCTCACCGAACGCGCGCCAATGGATGGCAGCATCGTTAATCTCGATCCTGATCTTCGTCCTCGACTACGGACTGTTGTTCTGGGCCGAGCAGCGCGTGCCTTCGGGCATTGCCGCGGTCATGTTGGCCACGATCCCGGTGTTTATGGCGCTGTCAGAGATCATTTTCCTGCGCACCCAGAGGCTCACCTTCCGCCTGGCCCTGGCGCTCTTGATCGGGATTGGCGGAGTGGCAGTGCTGGTGAGCCGCTCGTTGAATCTTGGCGGGACGCCGGTTGACAGCGTGGGCGCCGTGGCGCTGATCGTGGCATCCATGAGCTGGTCGGTATCGTCGGTGTTTGCGCGCAAGCTGCCGCTGCCGGATTCCAAAGTCATGAGCTCGGGAGCGCAGATGCTCGCCGGTGGAGTATTTCTCACTCTCACAGCAGCCGCGCTCGGTGAATTTCGTAACTTCCATCCGTCGGTCGTCTCACGCGGAGCGTGGCTTGCGTTGCTCTACCTGATTGTCGCTGGCTCCATCATCGGCTTCACCGCCTACGTGTGGCTGATTCATCATGAATCGCCGACCAAAGTCGGGACCTACGCATATGTGAATCCGGTTGTGGCCGTGCTGGTTGGTTATTTCCTGGGCGGCGAAGCGCTTGGCCTGAGAACCATTCTGGGAACGGTGTTTGTGCTGATCAGCGTGCTGGTAATCACCACGACGCCAGCGAAGAAGCCGTTAGCGACAGTGCCTGTGGAAGACACGGCTGAAGCCGTGGAGTCCTAGAGCTAAACAACTTCTAAGAAATTTTTCTCAGCACCAGCGCCGAATTCTTCGATCCGAAGGCAATGCAGTTGCACACGGCGTGCTCGACTTTCATTTTGCGTCCGGGTTGGGGAACATAATCCAGGTCGCATTCGGGATCGGGCTTGTCGAGGTTGATCGTAGGCGGAAGTTGGCCGTGTTCCATGGCAATCAATGTGGCGGCAACGCCGCCGGCTCCGCATGCGCCCTGGGGATGCCCAATTTGGGACTTCAACGACGACATCGGCGCCTTATACGCCTGACCACCTAAGGCGAGTTTGAGCGCGCGCGTCTCGATGCGATCATTCAGCTCAGTAGACGTCCCGTGCAGATTTACGTAGTCAACATTATGCGGCGCAATGCGGGCTTCTTCCAGCGCAGTGGATATAGCGCGCGCCGGCTCCTCGCCGCACTCGGCCAGACGCACGCGATGGAAGGCCTCGCAGGTTGAACCGTAGCCGGCGATCTCCGCGTAAATTTTGGCGCCACGGGCGCGGGCGTGCTCGTATTCTTCCAGCATAAACATCCAGGCACCCTCGGCCAGCACAAAGCCATCGCGATCGGCGGAAAAAGGACGCGAGCCGCGCTCGGGAGCATGGTTCCACGCGGCCGTCAGAATGCGCATAAGAGTGAACGCCTTCATGATGCCGTAGGCGAGAGGAGAATCCACGCCGCCGCAGAGCATCATGGGCAGAACCCCTGCCTGGAGCTGGCGATAGGCGTAGCCCAGGGCGTCGGTGGAAGAGGTGCATCCGCTGGTCACGACCTGGCTGGGGCCACGGAAGCCAAAGCGCATGCTGACCTCGCTCGACATGGTTCCCATGGTGCCGCTGGGAATGGTGAAGAGGCTGACCTGCTTGACCTTGCCGGAATAAAACAAACGGTATTGCTCTTCGGTGAAGTCCTGGGAGCCGCCGCCGGAGCCGAGCAGCACGCCGATCTTGCGCCTCTGCTCCATGCTCAGGTTGGCGATGATGGCCGAGTCGAAGCCGGCATTTTTCAGGGCTTCGGTCGCGGCGGCAATGGCCATGGGCACGGCGCGCGAGACGTGCTTGCGTTCGTGCGCATCCATCCAGGCGAGTTCGTCGAAGTTCTTGAGTTCGCCGGCAATGTTGACGGGCAAGCCATCAGGATCGAAGCGGGTTATGCGGCCCACGCCGCTTTTGCCGGCCAGCAGCGCGCGGCAGAACTCGGTGTTCCCCAGACCGTTAGGACTCAGACTGCCAAAGCCGGTTATCACTACGCGACAAGACATCTGGACATTGTAAAAGACCGCCGGGAAAAACGAGGTCTTTATGACAAGAAAATGACAAAAAGCAGTCGTCAGTTGCCAGTCGCCAGTGAAAGGCAAGAGCTTAACCGCAGAGGGCGCTGAGGGGCGCAGAGGACAAGAAGGTTTCGCCACGGATGAACGCGGATCAACGCAGATTTTCGGAAGATGATTGGGCCCCACTTGCTGGCAGGTGTTTGGAGTGCTCCAAATCACGTCTGACCCTTGTCATTACTGGCGAAGAGCGATCCGGAGTGGGGGACTTGCTGAAGTAGTCCTCAGTACTCAGCACTCAGTACTCAGCAAAAGCAACCGCAAAAGACTTCGCCGCAGATGAACGCTTAGAAAACAGTTTCGAGTTTTAAGTTTCGAGTTTCAAAGGCAAAAGCAGAGATCAAGTGGTTTGGACTCTCACCCACTTGCTAGCAAGTGTTTGAAGCGTCCAAAATCGCGTCTGACCCGCGTCATTACTAGCTAAAATCCATCTGGGGCGGGGGACTTGCTGCTAGTCTGCCGGAAATGGAGAACAGCCACAAGAAGACAGCTTCAAGCCCGCTGCTCCATGAATTTTCAAAGACCCGAAAGGCTACAAAAAAGCCCCGCATTCTTGAATGCGTAACCTGAACACACGTCTAGCCCAATTGTGGCCCGCAGGTTCTGAGAAAGCAAGGTTTTGGTGCCAGAGTGATATCACTATTGGAGGTCTACGTGCACGTATCCGGCCCTGGTTGCGCGAAAGGCTGAGGGACCGGCTCTTCTCTGTGCCTCTGTGTCTCTGTGGTGAATTTTTCTTCTGCAATTGGAGCGCTGGGATATACTGCTTGCCTCCCTCCTTAACATCTCTAGGACTGGTCAGGATTGGCACGCGGGGCCCTGGCATGACAGGACGGCGGCCTTAGAGCAGGGGATTCCCTTATGCATATGGACCACCGGCTGTTCTTGCTCCGCGCCACGGCAGTGTTTTCGCTCGCAGCAATCACGTTCGCACCCCTAACGCAGGCACAGAAAGTGACCACGACCGTAACTGCGGGGACCAATCCGTTTGCCATCGCCGTGAACCCGGTTACTAACAAGACCTACGTGGTGAATAAAATGAGTAACAACCTGACGGTCATTGACGGAGCCACCAACACGACCGCCACGGTAAATACAGGGACCACTCCCGTTGCCATTGCCGTGAACCCGGCGACCAACAAGATCTACGTCGCCAACTCCGGCGGCAATACCGTCAACGTGTTTGAGGGAGTCACGAACGCCCGCGCCACAGTCTCTGATCCGAATGCCACCAGTCCGGCCGCGATTGCGGTAAACCCGGTGACCAACAAGATCTATGTTGCCAACGCCGTCAGCAACAACGTCACTGTGATCAATGGCGTCGACAACACTTTCACAACGGTGACCGACCCCAACGCCAGCGGTCCGTCTGCGATTGCCGTGAACCCGGTGACCAACAAGATCTACGTGGCCAACCGCAACAGCGGCAACGTGACCTTGATTGACGGGACCAGCAACTCCACTACCACGATCGGTGTAGGATCCACGCCCGATGCCGTGGCCGTGAACCCGGTGAGCAACAAGGTCTACGTAGCCAATGAGAACAGCACCAACGTAACCGTGCTGGATGGGGCTGCGAACACGGTCATCACCACAGTCGGCGCGGGAAGTTTGCCCTATGCTCTAGCGGTGAACCCGGTCAGCAACCGGATCTACGTGGCTAACTTCGGCGGTACAACCGTGACTGTGATTGATGGGGCTGCCAACACCGTCATCACCACGGTCGGCGTGGGATCCTCTCCCTCCGCTGTGGCCGTGGACGCGGTGAGCAACCGGATCTACGTCGCCAATTTTGGCGGCAGCACCGTGACCGTAATCAACGGCGCCGACAACACCACCACTCCCGTGACCGTGGGTACGAATCCACTGGCCATCGCCGTGAATCCAGTGACCAACAGGATTTATGCGGCCAATAACGGCAGTGCCAACGTGAGCGTGATTGATGGAGCTACGAACAACCCAGCCACGGTAGCAGCGGGCGTTCAAAATTCCAGCCTGCTGCCCAACAACAACGTGGCTGTGAACCCGGCCACCAATAAGGTCTATATCGCTAACTTCGGCGATGGCGTTCATGCCAGCACGGTAACCGTGATCAACGGCGCCGATAACACCACCACCAGCGTGAATGTGGGCGTGGGGCCGCAAGCCGTCGCCGTAAACCCGCTCACCAATAAGATCTATGTGGCCAACAGCGGGAGCAATAACGTCACCGTGATTGACGCCGGGAACAGCAACGCCATCGCTACCGTCGGCACGGGCGGTTTTCCTGATGCCATCGCAGTGAATCCGGTGACCAGCAAAGTCTACGTCGGCCGGAATAACGGCGTAACGATAATTGATGGCAACACGAACGCTGCAACCGGGGTTGCCACCGCTGGTGTCTTTTGTTCTGCTGTGGCCGTCAATCCGGTAACCAACAAAATCTATGCGGTCAGCGTAAACGGGACTTCGGGTGGCCTCCTGACCGTGATCAACGGTCTCGATAACTCCACCACCACTCCAGTGAGGGTAGGAGTCAATCCTTTTGCGGTAGTCGCGAACCCTGTGACCAACACGATTTATGTCGCCAATGCGGCCGACTCCACCGTAACCGTGGTCGATGGCAATACCAACAGCGTTATCACCACTGTGCCCGTCGGCGGGAGTCCGGTTTCTCTCGACCTGAATCCGCTGACCAACAAGATCTATGTGGCCGCGCAAAGCGGCAGTTTAAGGGTGATTGATGGGGTCACGAACACTCCCCTCACGGTTGCGACGGGTAACGCTCAGGCTGTCATCGTCAATCCCGTAACCAACAAGATCTATCTTACGAACGGCGCTGTGGTTGACGGAGCTACCAACAGCATCAGCAGCGTTAACACGGGCGCCCTGCCTTTTGCTCTGGCTGCGAATCCGGTCACCCAGAAGACTTACGTGATCAACGGCAGCGGCAACGTGACTGCCATAACCGAGCAGCAGGTACAACCTATTCCCTTGATCACCACAATCCTGCCGCTCGCGAACAACACCTTCACTAATCCCGGGACGCCTGTGTTCAACTTCACGACTGCCAGTTCGTATTTTCCCACCGCCCCGCTGGTGCAGAACCTCTACTACCAGTTGGACACATGGCAAGGGCCGTGGCTCCGGGCCACGAGCACGGGCCCAAATGCATTCAGCGGCGCGGGGCCGGCGCTTCAATCCGGTATCCACATCCTCTACGCATACGCCGCCGACGGCCAGTTTGCCGATTCCATCCAGACGGGCCTGGAAAGCAGCCCCATACCCGGCGCCATCGCGGCTTACCTGTTTTTAGTCGTGCCCACCAGCTCCAGTACGACGCTGGCTTCGAACGACAATCCAGCGCACTACGGTGATGCGGTGACTCTGACCGCCACCGTCAACGTCGGCGGGAGCGTAGCCACCGGGATCGTCGAATTGTTTGATGGAAGCACATTGCTGGGCTCCGCTCCTTTGAGCGGCTCGCCGGCACAGGTGACCTTTACCACCTCAGCGCTTTCCTCTGGCACGCACCCGATGACCGCGCGCTATGACGGCGCTGCAAACTACAGCGCCAGCACCTCTCCCATTCTCAGCCAAGTGGTGAATCCGGGAGTGAGCAGCACTGTGGTTTCCCTAACGACGGGTACGAATCCCTCGAGCTTTGGCCAGCCTTTGACCTTTACCGCTGCAGTGACCGTTGGCCTCGGTATACCGACCGGGATGGTAATCTTCTATGACGGCGTCACACCGCTGGGCACCGCAGCCCTGAACGGTTCCGGGAACGCTTTGTTAATAACCAGCGGCCTACAAATCGGTACGCACTCCATCACCGCCTTCTATGCTGGGGACATAAACGTCACCGGCAGCACCTCAAGCCCGATCACGCAGACGGTAACCCAGGCCACCAGCGGCATTGCGCTTGCTTTGACTACAGGCGCAACTCCTTCTGGGTTCGGCCAGACGCTCACCTTTACGGCTACCGTAAGCCCGCAATTCGCCGGCTTGCCCACCGGCATGGTGACCTTTTATGACGGCAGCACAGTATTGGGCACGGGAGCCTTGAACGGCTCAACACACGCCACGTTGACAACGATCTCACTGCAACTGGGCACACACTCCATCACCGCCGTCTATGCTGGCGACACAAATTTCAGCGGCAGTACCTCGAGCCTGATCATGCAGACTGTCACTCAAGCCACCAGCAGCGTCGTGGTTACTCTGACCATGGGGGCGAATCCTTCACTTTTCGGACAGGCGCTGACCTTCACGGCTACCGTGAGCCCGCAATTCGGCGGCACGCCCACTGGACAAGTCATCTTTAAAGATGGAAGCGTGGTCTTGGGGACTCATGCTCTGAGTGGCAGCGCCCAGGCTGTAATTACAACTGTGGGTTTTGGTATTGGCGTGCATTCCATCACCGCGATTTACGCAGGAGACCAGAATTTCATGGGCAGCGACTCTTCCGGTTCACCTCTGAGCCATACCGTGAATACGAACGCAGGGACAGCCCTCACAAGCCTGGTGTTTACCACGGCGCCCACAATCTCTCCGAATACGCCACTGTTCCGCAAGACTGTGACTCTCACCGCCACCGCCACTCCTAGTGCGGCGACGGGGACGGTAAGTTTTGTTGACGGAACCACACTGCTCGGGACCGCGACAATGAGTGGAGGCGTGGCCTCGATTACAACCAGCCAGCTCGGTCCGGGTAAGCACTCCATTGCGGTCTCTTATTCAGGAGACTCGACCTACAGGACTACATCCTTCATGGTAACGCTCTATCGTTCGCCCCGACCGAGGTGAAGATAGTTCTCAGTTCTCAGTGGAGTCAAGAACTTAACCGCAGAGGGCGCTGAGGAGCGCAGAGGTAAGAAGGTTTCGCCGTGGATGAACGCGGGTCGTCGCGAATTTTAAAACGCAGTTTCGTCAGAGTTCTTTTCTGAGTACCGAGTACTGGGTACTGCCTCTATCATTTAAGATGAAACTAACGTCTCATCTGCAATGTCTCTTGGTATCTACGTTTCGGTCCCGTTTTGTAAGACGAAGTGCAGTTACTGCAACTTTGCCTCCGACGTGTTTTCGCGCGCGCGCATGCAGGGCTACGTAAATCGCCTGGTGCAGGACATCGCTGTATCGCAGCGCATGGTCGAGGTGAACGGCGGCAGATGGGAACCCAATGTGGACACGATCTATCTGGGTGGAGGTACACCCAGCATTTTGGATCCGGCGCAGATGGAGCAGATATTCCGCGCGCTGCGCGAGCATTTTGAAGTTGCCGCCGCCGCCGAGATTACGGTTGAGTGTGCGCCCGCCACGCTTTCCCCGGAAATGCTCGAAACCCTGGTTGGTTGCCGGGTCAATCGTGTGAGTCTTGGCGTGCAGTCTTTTATTGACAGCGAAGCGCGGGCGGTCGGCCGCCTCCACACGCGCGATCAAGTGCTCAACGATATTGCACGCTTGCGTGCTGCCGGCATTTCGAACCTGAATGTTGATTTGATTGCCGGATTGCCACATCAGACGGCTGCAAGTTGGGATGAGTCATTGACCACTGTTATCGAGAGTGATGTTCCGCACGTGAGCGTCTATTTGCTCGAGGTGGATGAAGACTCGCGTCTGGGCAATGAACTGCTTGCCGGCGGGGCACGCTATCACGCCCACTTTGTGCCTGATGAAGATCTCATGGTCGAGTTTTATACGCGTGCTTGTGAGCGCCTGGCTGAAGTGGATATTCTGCAATACGAAATTTCCAACTTCTCGCGTCGCGGCAGGGAATCGAGTCATAACCTTAAATACTGGGAGCGGCATCCTTATCTCGGCTTCGGCGTGGACGCCCATTCCATGCTTCCCAGCTCCGACGCCAAGCTTGATGCCGTGCGGCTGGCTGCTCCTGATTCCTTGCCGACTTACATTTCTGCCTGCGATCAAGCAACTCAGGTCACTCGTGTAAGCAAAAATGAAATCTCGTTCAGTCAGGCTTGGGAGGAGACCTTTTTTCTGGGGTTGCGTCTAAACAAAGGAGTTAGCTTGCGTCAGGTTTCCGACCGTTTTGGCAATGTAAAAGCAGATTCTGCTCGTGAGTTGATGCGCGAGCTGGTTGAGTTGCAACTGATCGAGATAAAAGGAGACAGAGCCTGTCTTACTCCCGGTGGCCGGTTGGTCTCCAATGAAGTCTTTGAAAGATTTGTATCGGATTCGGTCGCGCAGTAGTCTAAAAGCAAGTAGGCATCCTATCGCCGCACGATAGGGGTTGTGTAGAATTGAATCAAAGTATCTCTTAACAAAATATCAATTGTCGTTCAAGCAATTAAGAAACCCTTCCCGAGCGCGGATGAGTTTCTTTATGCGCACGCTTGAACGGCCGGGGGTATGTGTCTGGAGGTTGCGAAAAAAGTTTTTTTGTAACGCTTCTCCCGCATTGCGGGATGCACGCATGCCTGCGGCAGCAACGAGTCTGGTCATGTACTACCTGTACCAAAAGATGCTTGAATCGCGGCCTGTCGAGTGACATAGTGACGCGTATTCAATGACTTCGAAAATTTGCCTGGGAATTGAAGGGGCAGCCCACTTATGGCAACTCAAGTTAAAAATACATTGCAGGCAGAGGAAGCAAAGACGGTCATAGGGGTGGTTGATCTGCGCAGCGACACGGTGACCAAACCATCGCCCGAGATGCGCCGCGCCATGGCTGAAGCCGAGGTGGGAGACGATGTTTATGGTGAAGATCCCACGGTCAACCGCCTGGAGCAGCGCGCGGCAGAAATTTTTGGCCGCGAAGCCGCCATCTTCGTTCCCAGCGGGACCATGGGCAACCAGATTGCCATCAAGATCCACACCCATCACGGGCAGGAGATCATCTGCGAAGAGCGGGCCCACATCCTCAACTATGAAATGGCCATGCTGGCGCACTTTTCCGGATGCGTGCCGCGGCCCATCCATGGCGAAGACGGGATCTTGACGTGGGGCGAGATCAAAAAGCGCATCAGTCCCAAAATTTATTACCGCGCTCAGACCGGCCTGATTTCGCTGGAGAACACACACAACATGGCGGGCGGAACAGTTTATCCGCAGGAGGTCACCGACGAAATCTGCGACCGTGCCCATGAAATAGGATTGCCGGTGCACCTGGATGGCGCGCGCATCTTTAACGCCGCGGCGGCCCTGGGTAAACCGGTGCGCGAGATTACCAAGAAGTTTGATTCGGTCATGTTCTGCCTCTCGAAAGGCCTGGGCGCGCCGGTGGGCTCACTCCTTGCCGGTTCACGGAACCTTATTGAGCAGGCCCGCGTATATAGAAAAGCACTCGGTGGCGGCATGCGCCAGGCCGGCATTCTGGCGGCGGCGGGGTTGATTGCGTTGGAAAAAAGTCCGGCGCGCCTGCATGAAGATCACGAGAATGCAAAATTTCTGGCGGAGGGTTTGGCAGAAATCCGTGGAATTCAAATTGCGCCGGCCAAGGTCAAGACCAACATTTTAGTTTTTGATATCAGCGGTACAGGCATGAGCTCCGATGAGATGACGCGCAAGCTGGCGGCAAAAAACATTTTTGCTTCCGGAATCAGCGCGCAAGCCATCCGCCTGGTTACGCATGTGGACGTGGACCGTGCAGCCTGCGCCCGCGCCTTGGACGTAGTGCGGCAAATTTGCAAATGAACAATAAAAATCAATCAGTCACCAACGCATTCACTGACAACGGCACATAATGGGATCAAGAATCGAACACTCTGTTCAGGTCAAATGCAGCCAGCAAAGAGCATGGGACATACACACCGATTGGAAGCGGTGGAAATTATGGAATGGAATTTACGGCGGCGTACGATGGGTGGAAGGCGAGCCCTGGATCGTGGGCAGCCGTTTAGAAGTTGACCTGCTTCAGCCCCGGCCCATGACGGTGAAGCAGGTGCTTACCGTCTGTGAGGCGCCGCGCAAGATGGCATGGGTGGGCCATGCGGTTGGCGTTACTTACGAGCAATGGTTTAACTATTCGGCGCGAAGAGCAGGCGGGGCCTTCGTGCATTCCTGGATCGAACTCACCGGCGTCGCCAGCCTGTTTTTTGGAAAGACGACGGAAGAATTTGTCCGTGAAAACCTGGTGAAATGGTTTGAAGGATTTCGCGCCGAGTGCGATCTGGGTGTCGTTCCCGAGGTGCAAAGGCCGCCCTCTCCGCAACCTTAGATCTAAGGGCTCCGCAGCCAAAATCGTGCCGCTGCGCCCTCGCTTTTGGTTCGCGCGGAACGGCGCTCACCAAAAGCTCACCCTGATTAGCTTTCACATCCCTTATTAAGTGAGATACACTAGGGCACATACGGAGGGACGATATGGGTCTTTATGCGCACTATGACCACGCGCACAATCATCCGGTGAATCGTGCGTTGCACATGCTGGCCATCCCCACGGGTTTTTCTTCATTGATCGTGGTGTGGTTTCATCCCATAATTGCGGTGCTGCTGATTCCTCTCGCGTTTGCCATGGCCTGGATCGGCCATTTTATTGAAGGCAACAAACCTGCTTTCCTTACCAATCCTACGCATGTCTTTGTTGCCCCGGTGTGGATGGTGCGCAAAATTTTTGGCGTCGGGCAAAAAGATTCCTCGGGCAAGACCAATACTGCATGAAGATCGTAATTAAACGCTGCCTCATTTGAAGCGAGCACCGCATTCGGGCCGTGAGCCTGAAGAAACTTCTCGCCGACAAACTCGGAGTTACACCCAGGATTACCATGGGAACCCTGGGTATGCTCGATGTCTTTGTCGATGGCCAACGTATTTTTTCTTATCGAGAGGCCGGGCACATGCCCGAGGATGAGGAAATTCTCGGTTTGATTCAAGCGCAAAGCGGGAAAGCTCAGTAGCTGATTTTACCGGCCTTGAAAGTGCACGACGAAATCGCCTTCGAGATTGGCGGGACGGTCGTTGCACAACAATGGAAGAAACTTCCAGCTTGAAACCGCCTTCAGTGCCTCAGCATTCAGGTCGGGGCGGGGAGAAGACTCGATTTGCACTCCCGCAACGGTTCCATCGGCCATGACCCTTCCGTGCACGATGACATCGGTAATATCGTTGCCCGCGTTGCCGCTTGGTGGCATCGGGGTAGAGATGCCGACGGGGCGCCGCATGGTCGAGCACGAGTACAGGGTGTTCCAATGCTGCGACGGAGGTGAAAATAGATTAGGGTCCATGGGACCCTCGATGGCCTTCATGTTTTGCTCAATCTCGAGTTGCACCACGCCCCGCACAAAGCGGCGGGTATGTCCGGGCTCCCAGAGGTTCCCTATCTGAAAGTAGTCGGTATTTTCAATCACCTCATCGCCGACTTGCCAGCGTAAAAGCGTGCCGCGTTCGCTATCCACACAGATTTGATTTGCCTGCAGGGTGTTGCCGAAGTGAGTCTCGAAGTTAATGCATTTCGCTGGACGGCCTAGCACGCTGGCCCCGTCAATTGAGCGGATGACGTCCTCCTGATCGAAGCGGCCCAGGCGGATGGGTAACTGCCTGCGAACTTCGCGCACTTGCGCGGGCATGACGGTGGTTGAGGACTCCGAAATACGGTTGCCCGAGAGGACGATGACGGTGTGGTAGTCACCAAAAGTAATTTCATCGCGATGGCCGGCCGCGCCTGCAGAAACACGCGTCATCGTGCCCTCTTTCACTGTGCCATCGGCTTCGTGAACACGGAATGTGACCACGTATTCATAATTGGGAAGAGCTCCGGGCAGACTCACCGCGTTGGCTACTTCCAGCAGATGAACGGCCTGGTCACGCAGCTTGATATCTTCAGCGTGCAGCAGAGTCCGGCAGAATAGGGTTGTAACCAGGAACAACCAGGTACAGTGAGTCGTACGGGCCATGCTTACCTCCGGGCACCGAATCTGGAGAGTTCATATTACTTCAGGGCAGCCACCGACACTCCATTAGATTCTCTTATCTTTGTATAATCAATAGTTCTGGATGGCTTCCAGTCATCAGTCGGGCTTCAGCGCCCTCACACCTAAGGAGTTCGTTTGGATTTCCAACTCAATGATGAGCAGCTTCAGCTAAAAAAGAGCGTTCGCGAATTTGCCGAGCGCGAGATTGCCCCTCACGTCATGAAGTGGGATGAAGAGGGCGAGTTCCCACTGGCCACGGTCAAAGAGCTGGGGAAACTGGGGCTGCTGGGAGTGACTTTTCCCACCGAGTATGGCGGCGCCGGCATGGGCTACGTGGAATATGTGACCGCCATCGAAGAGCTCTCGCGTGTAGATGGGTCGGTGGGCATCATCGTGGCAGCCCATACCTCGCTCTGCAGCAATCATATTTTTGTGGCGGGCAATGAAGAGCAGAAAAAGAAATATATTCCCAAGCTGGCCAGCGGCGAATTCATTGGCGCGTGGGGGCTGACCGAGCCGGGCTCAGGCTCCGATGCCGGTGGGGCGCGCTGCACGGCGGTGCGCAAGGGCGATTGTTGGGTCATCAACGGCACCAAGACCTTCTGCACCAACGGTCACTATGCAGACGTCGTGGTGGTGATTGCCGTGACCGATAAGGCCGCGCACACCCACGGTCTCTCTGCTTTTGTAGTGGAGAAAGGCACGAAAGGGTTCCGTCCGGGCAAAAAGGAAAACAAGCTTGGACTGCGGGCCAGCGACACGGCTGAGTTGATCTTTGAAGATTGTGCTGTTCCGGCATCTCATCTGCTGGGCAAAGAGGGTGATGGGTTCATAGATGCCATGCGCATCCTCGATGGCGGACGCATCTCCATTGCCGCACTCTCGCTGGGAATTGCCCAGGGAGCGTTTGACGCAGCGCTCAAATACTCCAAGCAGCGCAAGCAGTTCGGGAAAGCCATCAGCGAGTTCCAGGCCATCCAATGGAAGCTGGCGGACATGGCCACAGAAATTGATGCCGCCCGCCTGCTCACCATGCGCGCTGCTGCCATGAAAGACGCAGGAGAAAAAACCACCTTGGAGTCATCCATGGCTAAACTCTTTGCCAGCGAAACCGCTGTCAAGTGCGCCAATGAAGGTGTACAGATTCATGGCGGCTATGGGTTTATTAAAGATTACCCGGCAGAAAAATTTTATCGCGACGTGAAATTGTGCACCATCGGCGAAGGGACGAGCGAGATCCAGCGCATGGTGATCGCGCGGCAGTTGTTGAAGTCGTAGTGATGGCGGCGCTCGTTTAAAAATGTAGCGCGGCCCGATTAAGGCCGTGCGTGGCTCCAGTCTCCATCGGAGGTCCTTCGCGCCAAAAACGGGCGCTTAGGACGACACTCCTTAGAGAGCACAGATTCCAGGAAAGGTCGACTGAGCGATTTTCCATTTAAAAAATTTATCCGCTTCCAAATGAGGCGAAGCACGTCTTAATGCATGGAGGGGAACCATGAGAATTCAAGTTGTATTAGTGACATTTTTGTTTCTATTAACATTTATGGTAAATGCACAGACCAATTCTGCGCCGGCGCCCACTAAGTCCGCACCTCCGGATTGGGTGCAGCGCAGCAACGAAAATACGCGCATTGTGCTGGAGTCGGAGTCCAAGTTTGCGCCGGAATTTTATGCCCGCCAGGGAGTCACGGGAATTGACAACGATATCCGCGATCTGAAACCGGGGGTGGAAGAGCGTACGCGCGCGGCTGAAGCCGATGTGGTCAAACAATTGGAGCAACGTTTGGCCAAGGAAAAAGACCCGCTGATCCGCCAGGATCTGGAGATCCTGATTAAGGCGGAGAACGACAACATCAAAGGATCGTTGTTGCAGGAAAAATACGAGATTCCCTATTTCAACGTTGGCCGCGTCGTTTATTTCGGAATATTCAGCTTGCTCGATGATCAGGTGGCTGCCGAGCGCCGTCCGGCAGCGTTGGTGCGGCTGCGAAAATACACCGGCATGGAAGCCGGAACCACGCCCCTTACACAGTTGGCGCAGGACCGCATCCAGGAACGCCTGAACAAGCCCGGTCTGTTAGGCCCCGCGAAATTGCAGGTGGAAGACGACCTGGCCAACACCAGGTTCTTTGTAGATGGCATCGGCAAGCTCTTTGAAAAATATAAGATCACCGGGTACGAAGAGGCGTATGCAAAGCTGAAACAGCAGCTCGCCGACTACGAAACTTTTGTTCGCAAAGAAATACTGCCGCACGCGCGCCAGGATTTTCGCCTGCCTCCTGAGGAGTATGCTTTCGCCCTGGAGAACTACGGTGTGGATATCCCTCCCGCAGAACTGGCTGGCATGGCGCACAAGGCCTTTACCGAAATACAAGGGCAGATGCAGACGGTGGCAGCGCAGGTAGCCAAGGAAAAAGGATATAAGGTCAGCGATTACCGCGATGTCATCCGTGAACTGAAGAAAGACCAGATTGTGGGCGATGCCATCCTGCCGCATTACCAGCAGCGGTTGAAAGACATTGAAGCCATCATTCGCCGCGAACATCTGGTCACGCTTCCCGAGCGCGCAGCGCGCATACGGCTGGCCAGCGACGCTGAGACCGCGGCGCAGCCGGCGGCCCACATGGTGCCACCGCGCCTGCTGGGGAATACCGGCGAGCAGGGCGAATTCGTTCTGCCGCTGAATATTCCTGCGCCGCCGGGCTCGAAAGACGCGATGATGAAATATGACGACTTCACCTTTGCGGCTGCTTCCTGGACCCTGACCTCGCACGAAGCGCGTCCGGGACACGAGCTGCAGTTCGACTACATGATCGAGAAAGGCGTATCCCAGGCCCGCGCGCTCTACGCGTTCAACAGCGTGAATGTCGAAGGCTGGGGACTCTACTCGGAGTACATCATGCAACCGTTCATGCCCCACGATGGCCAGCTTATTTCTCTGCAACACCGGCTCATGCGCGCCACTCGCGCATTCGTTGATCCGGAATTGCAGGCGGGGAAGCTTACTCCCGATCAGGTCAGGGACATATTGTTGAACGATGTAGTACTTTCGCCGGCCATGGCCAAGGAAGAAGTGGAGCGCTACACCTTCCGCGCGCCGGGACAGGCGACCTCGTATTTCTACGGATACACGCGCCTGCGTGAGTTGCGTGCCGACGTGGAAAAAGCGCAGGGCCAGCACTTCGACCAGCAGAAATATCACGATTTCATTCTGTCGCAGGGGCTGCTGCCGCCTCATCTATTGCGCAAAGCTGTAATGCAGGACTATGTTGGCGAAGCCAACTCCTCAAAAGCCGGGAATTGATTTATCGTTGGAAGAGGCGCGGCCCGTCGCAACAAGCCGCGCCTCAGTTCAACCTTGAAATCCGACAACAACAATTGGGTGGATCGCGTACGCTCGGGCGACGTGCGCTCGCTGGCGCGGGCCATCAGCGCGATTGAAAATTCCGCTCCTGAATCCACCGAGCTGCTGAAAGCCCTCTTTCCTTATAGCGGACGCGCCCGCATCGTCGGTCTCACCGGCGCTCCCGGTTCAGGAAAAAGCACGCTCGTAGACCAGCTTGCCCGCGAATATCGCAAGCAACAAAAGACAGTCGGGATCATTGCGGTTGATCCGACCAGTCCTTATACCGGCGGCGCGATTCTGGGCGACCGCATCCGCATGCAAACTCACCATGCTGACAGCGGCATCTACATTCGCAGCATGGCAACGCGCGGCTTCCTCGGTGGCTTGGCGCGCACCACCGCCGATGTGGCCACCGTGCTCGATGCCTCGGGCAAAGACCTGGTGCTCGTGGAGACCGTGGGCGTAGGACAGGATGAGATTGATATCGTTCGCCTGGCCGATATCACAATCGTGATTCTGGTTCCCGGTATGGGAGACGACGTGCAAACCATCAAGGCCGGCATCATGGAAATTGCCGACATCTTTGTCATCAATAAAAGCGACCGCGAGGGCGCCGAACGCGTGGAGCGTGAAATCCGCGCCATGCAGACCCTGGCTGTGCGCAAAGATACATGGACCCCGCCGATCGTCAAAACCGTGGCATCGGAGGGTAAGGGAATTACTGAGCTGGTAGCGACGATCGCCGAGTACGAAAAATTCTTGCAGCGCGAAGGATTGGAGCTGAAAAAGAAGATCAGCAACTGGCGGGAGCGGCTGATCGAAATGCTGCGCGAGGCCTTGCTGGAGCGCGTGTTGCGAGAGAAACTCAGCGCCGAGCAGATTGCGCACTATGCCCAGGAGGTGGCGGAGCATAGACGCGATCCGTATACGCTGGTGCAGGAGCTGGCGAATGGCGGAAATTTGAAGTCGTAGGTTAAAGTGTAATCAATAGAACTATGGCCTCGATTGACCATCTCGGAATTGCCGTAAAGTCGCTGGCCGAAGCCCGCAAATTTTACGAAGCCCTGGGCATGAAGGTCATCGGTGAAGAAGTGGTAGAACACGAAAAAGTTCGTGTGGCCATGGTGCCGGTGGGCGAGAGCCGCATCGAGCTGCTGGAAGCTACCAGCGAGGAGTCGCCGGTCGCGCGTTTTATCGCCAAACGTGGTGAAGGACTGCATCACGTTGCGCTGAGCGTCCCCGATCTTTCGGCTGCGGTGGAGCAGCTTAAGAAGAATGGCACACGCCTGGTTTCGGATGAAATCAAGGTCGGCGCCGGCGGTCATCTTTATGTTTTTGTGCATCCTTCTTCCACAGGCGGCGTGCTGCTGGAGCTGTGTGAAGATCCGCCACTCGGGGTGTGAGATTCTGTGTTTGAGATCCCGTCTTTGAGATTCCGAAGATGCTGATTTTGGCGGTTGACACCTCGGGCAAACAGGGCAGTATTGCTCTGGCGCGCGGCGATGCCGCGAGTTTCGAGCTGATTGAGAGCGTTCCCGTTGCGGGAGGGACATTTTCAGCGCAATTGATTCCCGCAATCGCAGGTCTGCTGGCCAGGCATGGAATTCCCAAAGAGAAACTTGAGGGCATTGCAGCGGCATCAGGTCCGGGATCGTTTACCGGACTGCGAATAGGGCTGGCTGCCGTCAAGGGCCTGGGGGAAACACTGGGCAAACCGATTGCTGCGGTTTCCGTTTTGGAGGCCTGCGCCGATATGCAGAGGGCCCAAGTGCGGAAAGAAGTCCAGAAAGAAGACAAAGGCGAAGGCGAGATTCTGGCGGTGCTGGATGCCTCGCGCGGAGACGTTTTTCTAGGCAATTTCCAGGCAGAGGGAAACCGGCTTCAATGTCTGGGAGAGACCCTGATGAGCATGGCAGAGTTCGTGCAATATCTGCGCGAGCAAAACCGGCCACAGATGCTCTGCTCTCCCGATGAGAGCGTGGTCCATGCTCTTGAACAGCAAGGTATTACAGTCACAAAAAGCGAGCGCCCGGGCAGTCGGGAAATTGCCCGCCTGGGATTGCGGAAAATTGCGGTCGGTGAGGTAGTATCTCCAGAGGCGCTCGATGCGAACTATATCCGCCGGGCTTTAATCTAAGGGCTCCGCAGCCAAAACAAGCTGCTGCGCCCTCGTGCTGCGCTCGCGCAGTTCGGCGCTCGCATCGCGCTCACCCTAATCTTTGTAAGATACACTCATGGCAGGTAGACGATGCCAATCGTAATCCGTCCTGCGGTCGTTGCCGATGTGCCTATCATGATGGCGCTGGCCAGCCGTGCTGCCACCGCGGCGCAATGGAGGGCGAAAGATTACGAAGACCTCTTTCGGGCCGATGTGGTCAGACGCCACAGCCTGGTCCTTGAAGAAAAGGGCGTAGTGCAGGCATTTATTGTGGCGCGGCAGATGCAGAATGAATGGGAAATTGAGAACATTGCCACAGCGGCCAAAGCCCGCCGCCACGGCCTGGGCACGCGGCTGCTGGGAGAAATGATGGCCATCGCTTACAGTTTTGCCGCACAGGAGGTCACACTCGAGGTGCGCAAATCCAATAAGGCCGCGCGGGCGCTCTATGAAAAGTGGGGGTTTGAGGAGAGCGGACGGCGCAAGGCCTACTACACCTCTCCGGTGGAAGATGCAATCATTTTCCGCTTCGCTTTTCCAAAAAAATTTCCTGAAACGATTGAAGCCGGGTAAGCCGTATGTTAACCTTCCTTTAACAATCGATCTTCCAGATCAAATCAATGGTCAGGAGGTTTTTCTGGATGGCGACTCAAGTCAAAGATCACCTTATGGCCAGCCACGAAGAATTTCGCAGGCTGGCACAGGAACACTCTCAATACTCTCAACGTCTCGATTCCCTCATCCAAAAAAGATATCTCTCCGAAGAAGAAAAATTGGAAGAGGTGCGTCTGAAGAAACTTAAACTTCGCATTAAAGACCAGATGGAGCTGCTGGAACATACATACCGGCAGCAGCACGAACATATTGTAGCCTGATCGTTTCTCCATCCCCCGCTGCGCGAGATTATGCAGCGGGGGTTTGTGTTTGTGGGCGACGGCCTCTCTCTTGAGCTAAAAAAGGCTTGTTAACCGCGAGGCGCTGAGACGCGGAGGAAATCGGGTCATTGTGTTCATCGGGTGATTGAGTCATTGTGTAATCGGGTAATGCTCTAATCCAACTCACAGCTCTTTGGGGCCGGAAACAGTTTGCGGCGGAAGCGGGCGAACAGGTCATAGCCGAAATCCCGTATGGGACGCGGGACCAGGCGCAAAATAGCGGCGTAAAAAGGCCAGGGCTGAGGCAGCCTGGAAAAGATATAAAGCCCGGCCGAAGAGCGGGTCAGCAGCCCCTTTTCGCGGCTGAGCAGAATAAGGCTGTCAGGCAGGCGGGAGCGCTGTTCCTCGGGTATTTTCTGACGAAACCTTTCACCTTGGAGCGGGGCATACTCAAATTGCCCTTTGCGGTCGCGTTTGCGCACAAAGCGCGCGCTTCCATGGCAAAAGCCGCACTCGCCATCGTAGAACAAGAGGTCGTGTTCGCTCATCATTCGCCCCTTCCAGTCTAAAGCAAAGGGCGAGCCAAAGGGGGCCCTGGAACAGGCCTTCTTTTGGGCCTGCAAAGCCTCGCAAAGTGGCCCAAAAAAGCCTCCGGTGGGGCCGGAGGCATAAAGTGTACTGTGGTTTAGGAGAGCTTACTATGGACGTGTACGGCGTCCATGTCCCTATAAACCCAGCCCCCGGGAAAAGTTGCGCAGAAAAAGGGCCGAAAAATAGCTTAATTTCCGCGTGAAAAGCCAAAGGCCGATGTGGAAGAGATGGCCGTTTCCTAGACTATCTACAAACTGGCATTTCGGGTAGAGCTACCTTGGAACCGCTTTTAGGAATATGTAAAGGCGATTGTCCTGTTTGGTTGGAAGCCGGAGCAGGAATTAGCGAACAGCAGATCAGTGCTGCTCGCCTCTGCGTCCGACGACGAATCTGATCGAGGCCCCTGCGATGGTCACCACGCCGGCTGCCAGCATCACCCATTGAACATAATGCTTGTGCTGATGGAAGAGCTCCATTGCTGCGCCGCAGATTTCGATTCCTGCGACTACGCCCACGATAAACATTGCCAGGTGGTGGCGCTCGGACTCGAAGAGTTCGTAAATACCGGCAAGCACAAGCGCAATGCCTGCGACAAGGCTCGCCCAAGCCAGGACTTTCGGCTCGGCAGACAGCATTCCGATTGCTTGCCATGCGACCGCCAAGCCGACGACAACGTGCGACATCGTCGGAATACGCTGTGCTTGCTTACGCTTGGAAGTTCGGGCTGCATTGGTTGTGGTAGCTTTACTGGTCATTAAAGATCCCATCGAAAAAGATTCTTCAGTGCAGTCGCTGGTAAGAGGAACCTTCCCCATACCAGGTACTGGGCCACGAGCACAAATGGAATCCCCCACGCCGCCCCAAACCATCAGGTTTGATTATTACTTGCCCTGGCCGCGCTGAGGACTCCGATCTCAGAGAGAATCACGAAACCGCTCCACAGCAAACTGCAAGGGATGGCGACAACATCTTCCTGGTGGAAGACGACCCTGCGCTCCGGTTGGCCTGCCCACAGCAAAGATTCATTCTCCTGCAATCAGACTGAAATGCCGCTGCGTTTGTCATAGCTCTTCCTTCGGCAAAATACAGGTGGGCAGCCCACACTGAGACCTCAATGTTTAACTTCAAAGCGCGCGCGCTTGCCCTGATCGCGCCAGGGCAAGCAGGTTCACAGTTTACTCACGCCGTCAGGCTCTTGCGTGCCTTGATGTCGGCCAGCAGGCGCTCGATCTCACCCTCTTTTTCCATGGCGGCAAACTTGTCGTCCAGGGAATCGGTGTGCAGCTCGGCATGTGCCTGGCTGATGGCTTCATTGCGCATGGCCTGGTGCTTCATGCGGTCAAAGGTTGCTGTGCCCGAGCTGTTGCTGACCGCGAGCTGGGCTTCGCTGGCTTTCCTGACTGTTCGGGAACGGCGGTGCTGTGCGATCACCAACTCGCTCTTGGATTGCGCTTCGGCCAGCTTCTGTTCGAGCTTGTGAAAGGCCGTCTTCAGGTTCTCTACCTGCGTCTTCTGGTCGGCCACCTGTTGTAGAAAATTTTCTGCCATTTGTTTGTAGCTCATGGAACGCTCCAGCGCGGCCCGGGCCAGTTCGTCGTCTTTCTTGCGCTCGACGGCAAGCTCGGCTTTGTGCATCCACTCACTTGTCTTTTCTTCGTTTTCTTTCTGCTTCTTTTCCAGCAGGTGCTGGTCGGCAATGGCGATGGCCACCTGCGTCTTGACCTGCAGAAGCTGGTTCTGCATGTCCAAAATTACCTGCTTGATTAATTTTTCAGGGTCCTCGGCCTTTTCAATCAGGTCATTCAGATTTGCCCGGATTAACGTTGCGACTCGCTCTAACAGTGCCATGATGTGCTCCTTCTTTTGGAAGAGAGCTGCCAGCTACTAGCTTCTAGCGGTATGAGTGGCTTGCAGCTCGATTTTTCCTCTTCGACTTGGGATCTTTGTGATCCATTGTCGTGGTTTAACAACGAATTTTGCCGTTGCATCATTTCAGTGATAGCTGCCGGCCACCAGGTACAGCTAGAAGCTAGTGACTGGCAGCTTAACTTCTCTTCTTCTTGTTCATACAAATTGTTCATACAAAAAATTCAGGTTCAATAATTTCGTCGATAACTGCTAGACCCAGATACAGCCAGAGGCTAGGAGCTAGTAGCTGGCTTTTTGCTCATCACAAAGCCCAGAGCCGCTCCTATGGCCACGCCTACGCCGATACCAATCGGCAGCGCATGCATGGCTACTCCTACGGCTGATCCTATGCAAATTCCGATTGCCATTCCTGCACCAAATCTGCTTTTCGTCTTCATCATCCCCGTCCTTTTGATGGATTCCTTCTATACAAAGAATCTCGGTTACAAAATTTCAGTGATTGCTGCCAACCACCAACCACCAGATACAGCTAGAAGCTAGTGGCTGGCAGCTTCTTATTACGCTCCCGCACCCTTGCCTTTAGGCAGGGAAGCGGGCGGGTCGTCGGGCTTCGGCGATTTATCTCCGATGGCACGTACTTTCGCGAAGAGTTCAGACATCTGCATTCCGCTCAGGGCTTCGAAGAGAGCAGGAACCTGGGCGGCGATTTTGGTCATGTCTCCGGTTATTTTGTTCATGCCGGCAGCGTTGCCGTCGCCGGTGGAAACAATGGTGATCTTGTCCACCTTCTGCAGCGGCGAGGCGAGCGCCTGCACGATATCCGGCAGGCTCGTGATGAGCTTATCCACCACCGCGGCCTGGTTGTACTCCTGGTAGGCCTCCGCCTTCACGTTCATGGCTCTGGCTTCCGCGTCACCCTTCTTGAAGATGATGTCGGCTTCAGCTTCGCCCTGTGCGCGCGTGGCGTTGGCGCTGCCCTCGGCTTCGGTGATCAGACGTTGACGCTCGGCTGAGGCCAGGGTCTCGATCCGTTGCCGTTCGATCTCAGCCGGCTTCAGGACGGTTGCAATCAACTCGTTTTCACGGCGAGCGATCTCAGCCTGTTGCACCTTGACCTGCTGCTCTTTTTCAATCTGCTGGATCTTGACCGCTTCCGCTGTGACCTGCTGCAGCATGATGTTGGTTTGGATTTCGTAGGCTTTATCGGCCTGCGCCTGCTGTTTCTTGATGGTTTCCAGGTAGGTGGCTTTCTTGATCTCCAGGTCGCGCTGCGCCTCCGATTGCTTGGCCATGGAGAGCGTCTCGGCCAGCACGCGCTCCTGGTCGGCCTGGGCCTTGGCGACAGCGGACTCGCGCTGAGCCTGGGCCCGTTTAATGGCGGTGTCGCGCTCCGCTTCGGCCGCGGCTACGTCGGCATCGCGCTTGATGCGGGCAATGTCGGGCCTGCCCATGTTGGTGATGTACTCGTTCTTATCGCGGACCTCCTTGATGGTGAACGAGATTACCTCCAGGCCCATCTTGTTTACGTCTTTGGCGCAGGTGGCACGCATGCGGTCGGCCAGCATCTCCGGTTCTTTTACAATCTGTTCGACCGTAAGCTGCCCGATGATGCCGCGCAGGTGACCCTCCATCGCCAAACGGATCAGGCCCTCACGCTGCTGCGGCGTCTTGCTGAGAAACTGCTCCGATGCCGTGCGGACGGAGATGGTATCGGACCTCACCTTGAGCTGTGCCACAGCCTCCACGGTTACCGCTACACCCTGATTGGTATAGAGGTCCTGCTGCGGCGCCACGTCAAACGACATCAACTCCAGTGACAGCACGCGAAAGTTTTCAAACACCGGAAAGATCACAGTGCCACTACCGATAATGATGCGCGGCCCGCGAAAACCGTAAACCACCAGCGCCTCGTTGGGAGCTGCTTTGCGATAAAGGTTGGCCAGCATTGTCATCAGCATGACGACGCACGCGAACATTCCCACCCCAATGACGATCCAAGACGGAAATCCAAAAATCATAACTGCCTCCTTTCAAATAAAAGCTTCAAATAAAAGCTCTAACGGTTGCCCTTCTGTTCACGAACTTGTTTGATCCTGAAAGAGACCATCTCCAGGCCCATCTTGTCGATGTCAGCCGCACAGCTCTCGCGCATGTGGTCGGCCAGCTTCTCCGGCTCTTTGACAATCTGTTCTACGGTAAGGTGGGCGATGATGGTGCGCAGGCGGCTTTCCATCATCTGACGAATCAGCTCTTCACGCTGCTGCAGCGTCTTGGTAAGAAACCACTCGGCAGCGGCATGGATCGAGCTCGGGTTCGATTTCACCCTGACCTGGGCCACGGCATCCACAGCTACAATGGCTCCCTCGGAGGTATGCAGGTTCTGTTGCGGCGCCACCTCAAACGACATCAACTGCAGCGACAGCTTTTGATAATTTTCAACCAGGGGGAAAATCACGGTGCCTCCATCAACCACGATGCGCGATCCACGAAAGCCATACACGATGAGTGCCTCATTTGGTGCTGCTTTGCGATAAAGATTGGCCATGATTGCTATCAGCAAGAGAGCGCATGCTCCCATTCCAACCGCAATGACCATCCAAGATGGAAATCCCAAAACCATAACTACGTTCTCTGAAACTAAAGACTTTAGCTTTTCTCTTTCTCTTCACTGGCAATGCCGACGCCATGCTCATCGGCGAACTCCGCCCAGGGGCGCACAAAAGCAATGCCGTCTTCATACCGGGTCACTACCACTTCGGAATCCTTGGGGATGGCCCGGCCATCCTCGCTTTGCGCGCCAATCACACGGCGCGTCCCCTGCTGCTGATAAATCAGCTCACCCGTCCCTTTGGGACGTATGGAGACAGCCAAGGTTCCCACCACACCCACCATCTCGAAGTCAGAGGGGTCAAGTGGCGATTCATACCGTAGCAACACCTTCACGAGAAACCAGAACACGATGGCCGCACCACCCAGACCGGACATTGCCGAAGCCAGCAGCGCCAGCACAAACCAAATTGTGGAGTAATGGGTGAGCAAATAGCCCATGCCGCCGAACCAGCACAAAAACGCCATCATGGATGTCATGTTGAAGAACGGAATATCCAACGTGTGGCTCCCAGCCTTCGTCCCAAAGCGAAGATGTCCGCCGTGGTAATGGGCATGAAAGGGCAGGTGCCACCGCGCCGGCAGATGCAGATGAAAGGCGCCGGAGAACAGCGACAATGCGCTCATTAGAAATCCAAAGAAAAAACAGACAAGGTAGAAGGTCTCCCAGTTCATACCGTCCTCCTTCCGTTTCCCGGCCCGTTACGGGGCTTGCTTCCCGCAATTCGGCCGTTGCTTCTTTCATACTCGGGCTTCAAAACCTGCAGCAGGCGCTCGGCAAGCTGCGGCGTCTCCAGAATGGCCGCCAGCAGCGCCAGGCACTTGCGCGAATCCTCGTGCTTGGCCAGTTCAAGCAGGGCGTGGCTTAACTGCGGATCGCGGCGAAAGCGCTCGGCCCCGTTGATCAGCCACAAATCCAGCTTGTCTTCCAGCGTGCTCAGGTTCGAGGTGAGCTCGGTGTGGAAGCCCTCGGGGTCATCCACCAGGTAACCGGGATGCACCTTGAAAAACTTTGCCAGCAGCATGCGCGTCGTGTTGGTCAAGTGCGGACGCGTGCCGTTCTCGATCTGCGAGAGATACGACTGGCTGATGTTTTTCTTCAATTCCTTGCTCATAGCTCGGGCCACCTCGGCCTGGGTCATCTCGCGGTCCAGCCCGCGAACAGCGCCCTCCATGGAGCGCAAGTAACGGATCTTTTCTCCCAATTTCATGTGTTCCTATACTGCCTTGGCCTGCTGAATCGCGGCAGCCAACTCGCTCGCGTGCTGCGAGCCGATAAACACAGGCAAACCACTGTTCAGCTTGAGCTGTACGCCGCTCCTGCCGCTGATTACATAGGCCCATCCCTTGCGGCCGAGGCGCACTCCGTAGCCTCCATAGTCCAGGATCGGGCTGCTGTCTCGGGTGAAGACCTCGCGAATCTCAGTCAGCGGAATCGAACGCTGCCAGAATGGCGAGAACTTCAGCCTGATACCATTGCGATCTACCACCACCATCAGCCGGCAGGCAAAGACCAGCCAGACAGTCAGCAACGAGATCAACGTGATCACGGTTGCCATGAAAATCAGGGCCTGGTTGCTGAGCGGATGATTGCCCCAGGGAATGCCTCGAAAGATCTGTTGCCAGACTCCGAAGGCGAAGACCGCGGGCGCCACCAAGACCAGCAAAGCGATGGGAAACATTAGCCGCCGCCCAAATTGCTGCTCCTCCTGGAAGAGCACATTCGGGTTTGTAAAGTTATTCATATAATTGCAAATTGCAATCAGTTTATTACAATTTGTAATCAAGTCAATGGGATTTTAAGCTTTGTTTTCATATATTTGAGGAGATGTTCGAAAATGGTGCCTTGGCTTGTTAGGGAACAGCTTTACTTTAGAGGTTGCGGACGAGATGCAGAATTAACCTAAATCCGCGTTAATCCATGAAATCCGTGGTTTGCTTTTGTTCTACATCCCCGCTTCAATGCGGGCGCGGGGATCGAGGTAGTCGCGCAGGGTGTCCCCGATGAAGTTGAAGGCCAGCACCGCCAGCATGACAGCGGCGGCAGGGAAGAGCACAACGTGCGGCGCGTCGAACAGATGCGAGCGGCCATCGTTCAACATGGAGCCCCAACTGGGCACAGGCGGCGGCACGCCTAATCCAAGAAAACTCATGGTGGCTTCGGCCAGGACAGCTCCTGCCATGCCGATGGCCGCTTGCACGATGACCGGCTGGATCATATTGGGAAGAATATGGCGCGTGATCACACGCCAGTCACTGGCGCCCAGGGCGCGGGCGGCTTCCACGAATTCTTTCTCGCGTGTGGCCAGCACCTGAGCGCGCACCAGCCGGGCGTACCCTACCCAGCCTCCGAGTGAGAGCGCCAGAATCAGGTTCCACAGCCCGGGGCCAAGAAAGGCGACGAAGGCAATGGCCAGCAGAATTCCGGGAAAGGAGAGAAAGGCGTTCATCACTACGACGTTGAAGAAGCGGTCAATGTACCCACCGTAGTATCCGGCGGTGCAGCCAAAGATCATCCCCAGCAAGAGCGAGGCGGCCACCACGCTCGAACCCACCATCATGGAGATGCGCGCGCCATAAATAACGCGCGATAAGATATCGCGTCCGAGTTCATCGGTTCCCATCCAATGTGAAAGCGAAGGAGGGGAGAGGCGCGTGGGAAGATCAATATGTGCCGGGTCCTGGGGAGCAATCCACGGGGCAAAGAGGGCAAAGAGGGCGAAGACGCAGATCATCCCCAGGCCAAAAGCAGCCAGCGGATTGCGGCGAATATTGTGAAGCATGCTCAAGCGATTGCGTCCTACTGCCGAATTCTCGGGTTGGCCACCGAGTACAGCAAATCAGTCAAGAAATTCACTGCCAAATAGGTCAGGCCGATGGCGAGCACGCATCCCTGCACCAGGTAATAGTCGCGGGTGTTGATGGCCTGTACGGTGAGGCGTCCGATGCCGGGCCAGGAAAAAATGGTTTCGGTGACAATGGCTCCCGCCAACAGTGCACCAAATTGCAGCCCGACAACGGTGAGCACCGGAATCATGGCGTTGCGCAGGGCATGACGATACACGACGACGCTCTCCGGCAGACCTTTGGCGCGGGCGGTGCGGATGTAATCCTGTCCTAGCTCTTCCAGCATGGCGGTGCGGATCATGCGTGTGAGAATAGCTGCCAGCGCGCCGCCCATGGTGATTGCAGGCAACACCAGATGCTCCCAGGTTTCCGATCCAGAGACTGGCAGCAAGCCCAGCTTAATGGCAAAAAATAAAATCAGGATTGGCCCCAGTGCAAAGTTGGGAAACGAGAGCCCCAGCAAGCTGATGAAGCTAAGAAGGCGGTCATCCCAGCGATTGCGCCGTGTTGCCGAGCGCACCCCTGCGGGAATGGAGAGCAGCACGGCCACGGCAAGCGCGGCCAGGGTCAAGCGTAGGGTCGCGGGATAGCGCTGCAGAATCAATCCGGTGACGCCTTGGTTGTAGCGCAGCGAGTGTCCCAGGTCGCCATGCAGCACACCGCGCCAATAATTCAAATACTGGCGGCCGAGCGAGACATCGAGTCCGTAGGTATGACGCGCAGATTGAAGGTCGGCGCCGGCGGCGCCCTCTCCCAGCATCAACTGGATAGGATCGCCCGGGACAAGATGAATGAGCAGAAAAACGACAGACACAACCAGCCAGATCACTGGGATGGTATAAAGCAAACGCGTTGCAATGTACTTAAACATGGGGTTTAGTTTCAGGAAGCCTGTTCCTGGGCCGCCGGCGCAGGAGCTGTTTTGTTGGCTTCGATACGAACCAGCCCGACGCGATGGCCCTCCATTTTAACTACGGTGAATTTGCGGCCATCAAACTCCACGGTGTCTCCATTCTTGGGGATGCGTTGCAGGCGGGAGATCACGAAGCCACCCAGGGTCTCAAAGCCTTCATCGCGGGGAAGCTTCAACTCATAATTCGTTTCCAGGTCACGGATGTTCTCAGCGCCATCGAGCACCATCACTCCCCCGGCAAGAGAGAGCGGAGGCGATTCATCCACATCGAACTCGTCTTCAAGCTCGCCCACAACTTGTTCAAGCACATCTTCCACGGTGACCACGCCTACGGTCGAGCCAAATTCATCCACCACGACGGCCAGGTGGCGGCGACGCTGCTTGAACTCGGTCAGCAGGTCGGTGAGCGGCTTGGTATCGGGCACCACCAGTACATCACGCATGATGTGGCGAACCTGCACGGCAGAAGAAGGCGGAAGGGGAGCGCCCGACTTGCGCAAATTGGTAAAGCGCACATACATCAGCCGGGCCACATCTTTGGCATATAAGACCCCGATAATGTGCTCCGGCCCGCGCTGCGAGTCATAGACGGGAATGCGAGAGTGCTGATCTTCCACGACACGGCCGGCGGCCTCTTCCAGCGGCATGTCGGCGGGAAGAGAGAAGATGTCGGGCCGGGGCACCATGATCTCGCGTACGGTGATGTTCCCCAGGTCTAGGGAGCGGTGAATCATGTCTTCCTGGATCTCGGGCAACAAACCGACGCGGCGGCTTCCGGTGACAATCAGCTTCAGCTCTTCCGGCGAGTGCACTCCGCCTTCGCGCATGCTGCGCATTCCAAAGGCACGTAACACCAGGCGCGATCCGCGCGTCATTAGATAGAGAAGCGGCTTGGAGAGCGCAATAAAGGCCTCCATCGGTCCGGCCACGGCCAGGGCCACGCGCTCGGCCCGGGTCAGCGCCAGCGACTTGGGAACAATTTCACCCAGGATGACGTGAAGATAAGTGATCAGGGTAAAAGCAATGATGCTGGCGATGATATGAGCATAAATAGCCGCATGGGGAATATGCACCAGCAAAGGCTCGATCATGCGGTCTACCGTGGGCTCACCGATCCAGCCCAGCGCCAGGCTGGAGAGGGTGACCCCGAACTGCACGGCCAGCAGGACCTCGTCAAAGTTCTGGTGGAGCTTTTGGATGGTGCGTGCTCCGATGCGGCGCAGATCAATAAGCTGCTGGATGCGCGTATCGCGCACACTCACAAGGGCAAATTCTGCGGCCACAAAGAAGGCATTGGCTGCAATAAAGAGGAGAACGAGGAACACCCGCAGCAACACGAGCGTAAACATGGAATGCTGATTGTAGCATCCTCCGGGCTGGCTATCAGATGCCTGAGTACGGGGGTAAGCTTTCAGGTTTAGAAGTAGAATAGTAGCCGGTAATCTGTGCTTTTATTAAAGACGAGTAAATGTAAATGTGCATCTATTAAGAAAAAACGCTAACTTTTCCCTCAATTCGTGGTCTAACGGTGCGTACCGAATAGGAATTTTTTTAATCGAATAGGAACTTTTTCAAAGCGGCTTGCGTATCCCATCCAGCGGTGATCAAGATCTGTCAAGGAGCGGCCCATGGCGAATGGAAACGGCAAAAAGAAGAAAAAGAAGATAATTCTGGTATCTGGCGGGATTGCTGCAGGCGTCATCATATTGCTCATCCTTATCGCTGCCAAGAGCGGCGGCACGGTCATTGATAAATCCAAGATCGGAGAGGTCAAGCGCGAGACCTTGGCAAAAAACGTAGTCGCCACGGGTAAGATCACGCCCATTACCAAGGCAGAGATCAAATCCAAGGCTAGCGGCATCGTCAAGAAATGGTATAAGGACGCGGGCCAGCCGGTGAAGGCCGGCGAGGTGCTGGTGGAGCTGGATAAAGAAGAAATCCTGACCCACGTGCATCAGGCCGAAGCTGACCTGCAGGCCGCCGAAGCCAGCCGCAACGCCGCGCAGGCCGATGTCAGCCGCGCCACGGTGGATGCCGAAGGTCCCGATGTTCCCCTGCTGAAGCGCACGTATGAGCGCGCCGAACAGATGGCGAAGGAAGGCGTGTTTTCCCAATCGCAGTTGGAAGATGCCCAGAAGAATTACGAACTCGCACTTAACAAGCAGAACGTCGCCCGCGCCAACCTGATCGTCTCAAAAGCCAAGCTGACCCAGGAGACGGCCGCGGTTGCCAAGTCCAGGGCAGCGCTTGAGCAGAACAAGCAGGAATACCAATACTCCACCATTGTCGCCCCCATTGATGGAATCGTGCTTTCGCGTGACGTGGAAATAGGCGATGCGGTGAGTTCCATCCTGGTGATGGGGTCTGCGGCCACGCAGATTATGACCATTGGCGACATCCACGAAGTCTATGTGCTGGGCAAGGTGGATGAGAGCGATATCGGCAAAGTTACGATGAACCAGCCGGCACGGATCAAAGTCGAGTCTTTCAAAGACAAGACCTTCAACGGCAAGGTCACCAAAATCGCTCCCATGGGTGTGGAAAAGGACAACGTCACTACTTTCGAAGTACGCGTTTCCATTGATAACCCCGGCGGCGAGTTGAAGACTACCATGACCGCCAACGCCGAGATCATTCTGGAAGAGCATCCTGACGTCCTCACCGTTCCGGAGGCGGCGATCATCTACGACAAAGACAAGAAAGCTTACGTTGAAGTCGTGGATCCTAAAGCCAAAGAAGGCAAGCGCAAAATCTCCATCACGGCCGGCATCTCCAACGGCTCAAAAACAGAAGTCCTCAGTGGATTGAAAGAGAAAGACCAGGTGGTGTTGCAGTAAGGCGTTAAGTCTAAGGGCTTCGCAGCCACACATTCTGGCGAAAATAGCCGTCTCTTCGAGAGGGAAGCGATGAATTTGCGTGAAATCTTCCGCCAGACATTCACGGCTATTCGCACCCACAGGATGCGCAGCTTCCTTACCATGTTCGGCATCGTGTGGGGCATGGTATCGGTGATTCTGCTGGTTGGCCTGGGACTCGGATTCGGCCGCGACCAGCAAAACCGGATGAAATCTCTGGGCACAGATGTAGTCATCGTGTGGGGCGGAAGAACCAGCGAGCAGGCAGGCGGTTATGCTGCCGGACGCGAAATCCGCCTGTGCATTGATGACGCTCGTGCCATCCAGGCTGAGTGCTATTCGGTCAAAGCCGTCAGTCCGGAGTTGCGGCAAAGCCTGCCCGAAACCAGCCAATTCAACGCTGCCAACCGTCCGGTGCGCGGTGTCTGGCCTGTTTACCAGAATTTTCGCTCTCTCCAGATCGGTGAAGGACGTCTAATGAGCGAGGAGGATGAAGCCGAAGGCAGGCGCGTGGTTATTTTGGGACATGACGCAAGAGAGCAGCTCTTTAATGGACAGCCCGCCGTGGATGCAACCCTGATGATCAAAGGGCTGCCCTACACCGTCATTGGGGTTCTGGCCAAAAAGAAACAGAACAGCAGCTATGGCAGCGGGCAAGACGACACCCAGCTTTTTGTTCCCTATGCCGCCATGGCCCGCGATTTCCCCCGTGCCACCGGGGCGGGCGTGACCCGCGACTGGCTTAACAACCTGGTGTTCGAAGTGGAAAACCCAGATGAACATGAGCAAGCCGTGCAACAGGTATACCGCACCTTGGGCAGGCTTCATCACTTTGAGCCCACAGACAAAGACGCTTTATTCGTGTGGGACACGATGAACGCAGCCAAGCTTCTTAGAAGAATTTTCAGCGTCATGACCCTTTTTTTCGGCACGGTTGCGATTACGACTTTGAGCCTGGGCGGAATCGGGGTCATGAATATCATGCTGGTCTCAGTCACGGAGCGTACGCGTGAAATTGGCGTTCGCAAGGCCCTGGGCGCAAGCCGGGGAGACATCCTGCGGCAGTTCTTTGCCGAGTCTGCCCTGCTTACGTTGCTCAGCGGCGCCCTGGGGCTGATTTTCGGAGTAGGGTTTTGTGTTTTGTTGGAACAGGTTTCCTTGCCCGAGTTTATTCCACATCCTGTGATTTCTCTGGTTGCCGTAATCGCTGCGCTGTTCACGCTCTCGGTTCTTACCGTCACGGCCGGCATGGTTCCGGCCATGCGCGCCGCTGACCTGACCCCGGTGGAATGCCTGAGGTATGAATAAATGCCTTTGAAAGACATCGTGGTCCAGGGCTGGGAGTCGCTGATGCGAAACCGCCTGCGCTCGGCCTTGACCATGCTGGGAATCGTGTGGGGCCTGGTTTCGGTGGTGATCCTGCTGGCCTACGGCGAAGGACTCGGCAACAGTGTGTTCAACGCGTTCCTGGGGCTGGGAAATGACGTCATCATGATGTGGCCGGGACAGACCAGCATGCAGGCGGGCGGCGAGCGCGCCGGGCGCAGGATCAAATTTACCTACGATGATGTGCAGGCGGTCCGCGACCAGGTGCCCATTGCAAAAAACGTGAGCGCGGAATCGGACAACGGCCTGGGCTACAAAATTAACAATCGCGTAATTTCAGTGATGACCAAAGCGATTGAATACCCTTACGGAGCGATGCGCAAGCTGGAGGTAGAAGATGGGCGCTACTTCGAGGAGAGCGACTTCAGCGAAGGCCGCCACGTGGTCATCTTTGGAGCGGATGCGGCCAAAAAAGTCTTCAACGGAGCGCCCGCTGTGGGAGAAGATGTTGATATTCAGGGCCTGCGTTTCGAGGTCATCGGAGTTTTACGCAAGAAGATCCAGGATTCTTCCAATAACTGTCCTGATAACCAATGTGCTTTCATTCCGTTTCCGCTGATGCGCGACGTGACTGACCCTCCACAACGCAATCCGGACATGATCGTCTTCCAGCCGGTTTCTCCCGAGCAAAACAAAAAAACCGTGGCTGCAGTGCGGGCGGTCCTGGCCCAGTACCACCACTTTGATCCCAAGGACGACAAAGCCACTCCGGAGTGGGATACCGTTGAAGATGGCCGCGAACTCCGCCAGTTTACGATTGCTCTTGACGTATTGTTAGGCCTCATTGGCGCGTTGACCCTGGGCGTGGGCGGCGTGGGCGTAATGAACATCATGCTGGTTTCGGTGACGGAGCGGACGCGCGAAATTGGATTGCGCAAGGCCCTGGGGGCGCGTCCGCGGCATATCCTGATGCAATTTTTGGCGGAATCGCTGGTGCTGACCTTTGTCGGAGGCGTTATCGGTATGCTGCTGGCCTTGATCATCGCGCATGCGGTGCCTCCCATGCCGCTCTACAGCGATATGGAAAAGACCCTGAACCACGAAGGAGACATCTTTCTGCAAACTTCGACCATGGTCATGGTGGTTTCTTTTGCCATCCTTTCCATCGTTGGCGTCTTCTCCGGCTTCTGGCCCGCGCTGAAGGCGGCACGCATGGACCCCATTGAGGCATTGCGTTACGAGTGATTGCATTACGAGTGTATGCTAGTGCTGTGCGAGTAGTTTTCCTTTTGTTCTTAATCGTCAGCAGCGTTTGCCTGGCGGGCGCATTGCAGAACGCCGGAGCCCAGAGCGTCGAAAATAATTACAAAGACGCTGACGCTGATCCTAGTTCGTCGTCGCAGCTTACCTCCGATGAAAGCGAACTCTACACTCTGGTCAATCAAGAGCGGAAGAGCCAGAACCTGCCTCTATTTACACTGGATGATCACCTGATCATCGCAGCACGCAAACATTCCCGGGAAATGGCAAAGCTGGGCAAACTCTCACACAAATTTGCTGACGAACTTGCTTTGGCGCCGCGGCTGGCGCAGGCCGGCGCCCACTTTGATTCCGTCGCGGAAAATGTCGCGAATTCTGATTCCCCGCAGAGCGCCCACACTGAATTCATGCACTCTCCCGGACATCGCGCTAACCTGCTGAATCCCGCCTACAACGCAATTGGCATTGGCATCGTGGAGAAAGGCGACCAGATTTACGTTACGGAAGATTTTAGCCATCGCGTCCCTGAGCAAACTACCGAGAACATCGAAGCCCAAATCTTGAAGCAGATGAACCAGGTCCGTTCCCACAGCGGGCTGGCTGCATTCGTGCGTGGTGATTCTTCTCAACTGCGCGCAGCCGCATGCAAGCCGGGAATCACGCCCCACGCCGCCATGCGCTATCTTCCGGTAGAGGGCTTCATGGTGGTTTTCAGCCAGGCTGAAGCCCGAGATTTACCGGTTCAATTGAAAAAAGTTGCAGAAGACCCCGTGGCGAAGCATGTTGCCATTGGCGTTTGTTATCCGCCGGAGTCGCAGCAGGGATTCGCCATGTTCACGGCCCTGGTGGGGGTGTACAAATGACGGGGCGATCACGCAGTGGCGATCTTAGGGACCCCTCGGTTTGGCACAGCAGCAACATCCAGCCTGTTGGTATCACCGTGATATCAAACGCTTCACTCTTGGGTAATTGTAGGTCATCATTGTTCCCGGAAGTGTATCTGGCATTCAAGAATGCGGGGGCGCGTGCCCCAGCGGTCTTTGAAAATTCGCAAAAAGCAGTACTCAGTAGCCCCTCAGCAACGGCCCGCGGATGATATCTATTTAGTAAATACTGCAGACCGTACGGGCTGGCTCTGCAAGTGTCCCATCACGATAGCGGTTTTCTCCAGTAAATACGGGGCAATCACGTTGTTTCAGGAGGTTCTAACCACTTGCATGCAAGTGGGGGCGAGGTGAACCTGCCTGGAGCAATAGAGGGATCGGGGTGGGTAATTAAATGGTAAACGATTCACTTGCGCGGTGCCGATTTGATTGAACTGTTATTTCGAGGATGAAGCACGGCCGGGGACGGCTGTGCTTCACGAGCTATAGTTATACTTTGACGGCGACTTCGGCTTGTTCTTTGGCGCTGTAGTGCGAGTCAACATATTCATCGAGAATCTTGATGAATTCAGCGACGATGCGATCGCCCTTCAGCGTGGTCATCAACCGGCCATCTACGAACACGGGCGCTTTGGGTTCTTCAAATGTGCCTGGCAGTGAGATGCCGATATTGGCGTGCTTGGATTCGCCCGGCCCATTGACCACGCAGCCCATGACGGCGAGCTTCATCTCTTCCACGCCGGAGTATTGCGTCTTCCACACCGGCATTTTTTCGCGCAGATAGGTTTGGATCTGCTCCGCCATCTCCTGGAAGAAGGTGCTGGTGGTGCGCCCGCATCCGGGGCAGGCTGTGACCTGCGGAGTAAAGCTGCGGATACCGAGTGATTGCAGAATCTGCTGCGCAACAACTACCTCTTCCGAGCGGTCGCCGCCGGGAGCAGGAGTGAGCGAAACGCGGATGGTATCGCCAATGCCTTCCTGCAGCAGGATGCCGAGGCCGGCCGTGCTGGCGACAACGCCTTTGTTTCCCATGCCGGCTTCGGTGAGTCCCAGGTGCAGGGCATAATCGCAACGGGTGGCCAGAGAGCGGTACACATCAACTAAATCCTGCACGCCGCTGACCTTGGCGCTGAGGATGATCTGATCGCGCCGCAATCCGTATTTTTCGGCCAGCGCCGCCGAGCGCAATGCGCTCTCAATCATGGCCTCCATGGTGACCTCACGCGCGTCTTTCATCTGGTCTTCAGGCAGGCGGGCATTTTCATCCATCATGCGGGTCAGGAGCTGCTGATCGAGCGAGCCCCAGTTCACGCCGATGCGCACCGGCTTCTGGTTCTTTACGGCAACTTCGATCATGGTTTTGAAGTTGTCATCGTCTTTTTTGCCGATGCTGCAGTTGCCGGGGTTGATGCGATATTTGGAAAGGGCCCTGGCGCAGTCAGGATATTTGGTGAGCAGCAGGTGTCCGTTGTAGTGGAAGTCTCCGATGATGGGCACGTGGATATTTTGCCTGGCCAGGCCTTCCACGATGGGAGCCACGGCCTGGGCGGCGGCGTCATTATTTACGGTGACGCGCACCAGTTCGGAGCCGGAGCGCGCCAGCGCCGCCACCTGTTTGATGGTACCTGGCACATCGGCCGTGTCGGTATTGGTCATGGATTGCACCACAACCGGCACATCGCTGCCGACACGCACACCCCCGACATTGACGGTTACAGACTTCCTGCGCTGAATTGTTGCCATATCTTATGAGTGTAGCTGCAAGGGCAGCAGCCCTGCAATGTTTCCGTGGCTTATAGACGAAAGTGATATCCCGGGGTTTCGCGTGCAATCCGAACAGTTTCTACATGTGCGGCAGAAGTTTACCCAAGGCGGTCTTCGTAATGTCGTTGTAAATTACGACCGCGGCAAAAATAATCAGAAACACAAAAGCAGCCTGGTAAACCCGTTCTTTGACTTCGCGTCGTATATCGCGCCGCATGACCCCTTCGACAAGCAGCAGCAGAATCAGGCCGCCATCCAGAATTGGAATAGGCAGAAGGTTAAAAATCCCCAAGTTAAGGCTGATGAGACACATGAGTTCGATGAACGGCAGAAAGCCCTCATGTGCGACCTTCCCCGACATCTGCGCAATACCGATGGGGCCGGACATTTGGCGGATGGAAACCTGGCGGCGCAATAATTTCTGCAGAACTTCAATGATCAGCGACGAGGCATTCTTATTCCATTCAAGCGACTTCACGAACGCAGCTGAAAACGGAAGCCGGTCGGCATGCATAGGATCGGAACGCAGACCAACGCGGTAGCGCTGTTGCCCGTTGTCGTCGGTGAGTTCTGCTGTCATCTTGAAATCCATGAGTTTGCCATTACGGTTGACCGTCACTGTGACTGGCTGGTCCTTCACCTGCTGAAGACGATCGAGCAGGTCATGCGAGGAGTTAGAAGGAGCATGATCAACCGCAACGATCACGTCATCAATCTTGATGCCGGCTCTGATTGCGGGCCTATCTGGTTCAAGCTCAGTGACCTTAAAGGGCTGGTCGGGCGCGATGCCCAATTGATCGAAAACCGGAACTTCACTGCCGGCAATCACAACTTGTTTGGGAAGGACCTGGTTTCCGCGTTGCACATCGAAGCGGAATGGTTGTCCTACACTGATGGCCATCTCATCGAGGACTTTCTCCCACGTCGGGTTATTGATGCCATCCACGCGCACGATGCGGTCATTGGGCTGCAAGCCGGCCTTAGCGGCAACCGAATTCTCTTGCACACTCAGGATGGTCGCCGGCTGATCAAGAAAAAATGGATGCTCATAGCGCACCATGTACACGCCGGTGAGAACGGCAATGGAGAATAGAACGTTCATCGCTGGCCCGGCAATTGCAATGAAGAAGCGCTGCCACCGAGGATGCGCCATGAACTCGCCGGGATCGCCGGTGCTGGCCTCCATCGGGTTCTCGCCCGACATTTTCACGTAGCCTCCCAGAGGCAGCACGCTTACGCGATAATCGGTATCGCCACAGCGGAAGCCGAATAAACGCTTGCCAAATCCAAGCGAGAAGACCTCAACGCGCACGCCAAAGAGCTTGGCCGCGGCATAGTGGCCGAACTCATGGATGAAGACCAAAGTCCCCAACATCACGATCACGTCGAAGACAGGGTTAGTGAGTAAGTAAGAAAGCATACAAAATCAAAGTTCCTAACGATTTTATCGTGTCAGGGCCGCCGAGGGGGAGATTACTTTAGTTTTACCTAAATGGCCCACAATTTCAGCTGCCACGTTTCGTGCCTGTGAGTCTACCGAGAGCACTTCTAGTATAGATTCAGGATGATGGTCCCTGGTTTCTTCTAATGTTTGCTGGATTGCCCTGGGAATGTCAAGAAATGTAATTGAACCCTGCAGAAAGGCCGCAACCGCTACCTCATCGGCAGCATTGAGGGCAATGGATTTGTCCCCGCCGGCTTCGGCTGCTTCATACGCCAAACGCAGGCAAGGGAACTTCTCCATATCTGGCGGATGGAAATCGAGCCGCTTCAGCTCCTGCACGGGAAAACGCAGGTCCGAGGCGATGCGCTCGGGCCAGGTGAGCGCATAGAGAATCGGGAGGCGCATATCTGTGACCGAGAGTTGCGCCAAAATGCTGCCATCCACAAACTCAACCAGAGAATGAATCGTGGATTGCGGATGCACAATCACTTTTACCTTTTCGGGCGGCATATGAAACAAACGGCAGGCCTCAATCACTTCAAAGCCTTTGTTCATGAGAGTAGCGGAGTCAATGGTGATCCGCTTGCCCATCTTCCACGTGGGATGGTTCAAGGCCTGCTCGACGGTGATCGTCTCAAACTCTGATTTAGGTGTGTGCAGAAAAGGCCCGCCGGAGGCAGTGAGCCAGACGCGCTCGACTTCTTCCATGCGTCCGCCGCGCATGCACTGGTGTACGGCGTTGTGCTCGCTATCAATGGGCAGGAGCGGTTTATTCTGCTTGCGGGCTTCGGCGGTAATCAGTTCACCTGCGGCCACCAGGCATTCTTTGTTGGCTAGGCCTACAGTCTTGCCGGCTTTGACGGCTTCGTAGGTAGCTTCGAGTCCAGCCACGCCCACAATCGCGCTGACCACGAAGTCGGCTTCAGGATGCGTGGCAACGCGCACGGTCCCCTGGGATCCGTGCTCGACTTGGATTGTGTCCAATCCGGTGCTCTGCAACTGCGCTTTCAGCCTGGCGGCGTCTTCGGCCTTGGCCATGGAGATGATTTTGGGTTTCCAGCGTTTAGCGTCGGCGAAGGCAGCTTCCAGGTTTGTGCCCGCGGCCATGCTGACGACAGAAAATCGCTCCGGGTAGGATTCGACAATGCTGAGTGTGCTTCGTCCAATGGAGCCGGTGGAGCCTAAGATGGCAATGCGTTTCATCCGATACAGATTTTAGCTCGTCAGTTTAACGTTGGAGGCATAGTACCACAGCACCGGAGCCGCCAGCAGCAGAGCGTCAATGCGGTCGAGCAGACCTCCGTGGCCGGGCAGCAGTGATCCAGAGTCTTTCACATCGGCGCCCCGCTTCACCATGGATTCCACCAGGTCGCCTAACTGCGCGGCGATATTGATCAGCGCCGAGAACAGAAGAATGTGCCAAAGCGCAGGAGTTTGCAAGTGAACGCTCTCCTGCAGAACGGTGCGGGGGTGCAAAATTTCAAACTGAAACATAAAGTGGACCAAACCGTTGGTAATGGGATCAATGTATTCAAACAAAAGGAACCCTATCCCAATGGCGCCCAGGAATGAAGCCACTGTACCTTCCCACGTTTTCTTAGGGCTGATGCGCGGCGCCAAGGGGTGGCGTCCGAAGGCGCGGCCAATATAGTAGGCCAGAATATCGCCCGACCAGATTAGAACCAGAAAAAATAAGAGCCATACAATCCCGGCCGGGAGACGGCGCGTGTTCACGAGTTCTCCGAGCGTCAAAGCGATGTAGGGAATGGCAAGATAAGAAAAAGCCGCGCTCAGAAAAGAGGTGCGCAGGTTTTCTCTCGCCATCGCCATGGCGAGAAGAAGCAAAGGAAAAACCCGGACCACAACTGAGAACATGAATACGTCGGAATCTGAAAACCCGGCGATCTTGCCGGAATAATCTTTTAAAGCAATTCCAGCGAAATACAGGGCAATGAAAAGAAGAATCGCTTTGCGAAAGGGTTTAAGGCCGTAGCCCTTGGCCAAAAGCAGGAACTCATCTGCTGCCAGCACCGCCACCACACCGATAGCCGCCGCAAACAACCAATGCGGGGCAACCAGCAAAAGCCCCAGGACCAGCGGAACCAGCACCAATGCCGTAAGTACACGTTTCAAGATATTCCCTCAACAGAAAAAATTACATCCGAATGAAATGATGCTCTGGTGCATTTCAGGTTAAGACATGCTGGATGGTATCAGAGAGCGGGCAGTTACGAAATTCCTAAGTGGGTTACCGGGCCCGGTGAGCGGATGGCTAATTATTGGTCTCTGTTTCCAGCAGGCCGCCGTAACGACGCTCGCGTTGCTGGTATTCGGCAATGGCCTCAAGCAGGTGACGTCCGCGGAAATCGGGCCACAGAGTTTCAGTCACGTAGATTTCGGCATAGGCCAACTGCCAGAGCAGAAAATTACTCAGCCGCATCTCACCGCTGGTACGGACCACCAGGTCGGGGTCGGGCAGGTTCCGCGTATAAAGATGCTGCTTAATCAGCTCCTCATCAATTTTAAGATGTCCGATGCCGCCATTGCCCGCGGCGGCGTGGACGATATCGTTGAAGGCGTCAACCAACTCCGTGCGGGCGCCGTAGTTGAGGGCCAGAGTCAGGACCATGCCGGTATTTTCGGCAGTGGCGTCGCGTGCCCATCCCATACGCTCCTGCACCTCGGTGGGCAGCTCGTGCTTGCGGCCGATGTACTCCAGCCGGATATTGTTTTGCTGCAACGTAGGCAGCTCTTGCTTGAGATAGCGGCGCAACAGCGCCATAAGGAATCCGGTTTCCGTGCGCGGCCTGCGCTTCCAGTTTTCCGCAGAAAAAGCGTAGAGCGTCAAAGCCGGCAGGCCAATGCGGGCGGCGGTTTCCACCGTGGAACGTACGGCAGTAACACCGGCGCGATGTCCGGCGACACGCGGCATATGGCGCTTTTTGGCCCAGCGACCGTTGCCATCCATGATGAGAGCTATGTGGCGAGGAATGCGCTTGAGATCAAGCTTGCTATAGATTTCCGCTTCTTTGCGGTCAAGTCCTTGCGGTATGGCGACAGTCAAACTCACGTTACCTTTATGGTATAAAGTACCACATTCGAGGGCTGCTGAATAGTCGAAACCAACTTCGTCCTCGCCTTAGATTCGCGTGAGATAGCCTTCATCGAAGAACTCATCTTTCTTCCCTTCGTGTCCTTCACCTGCCTTCGTGTCCTTTGTGGTAAGCCTTACAGCGGGCCCATAAAAAAATGGCGCGACTCAGAGAAATCGCGCCAGGAGGCATTGCAAGAAAAGTGTTGACTCCGATTGTCTGTGTGTAATCCCTAAGAAGTTCTCCTTGGCCGTGTGGTCATGTCCCTGATCTGAGCAAGAATGCTGGAGCATTGCATGGCATTCAGCTTGGAGACATAAGGGACCAGCTCGGCAATGAACGAGTCGGCCAGCAGCTCACGGATCTCATCTTCTTGCGTACGCTTGCCGCCGTTCAGCAAGTCTGGGATGTGCACCTCCAGCGCCCGGGCCAAACGCTGGAGCGATGAGAGTGTAGGCATGGCTTTTTCATTTTCGATCTTGGAAACATAGGTGCGCGGCACTTGCATACGCAACGCCAGTTGGCGTTGGCTTAATCCACTGCGCTGCCGCAGCGTGCGAATCGCGGATGCAATCTGTAATTGTGGGTGTCCATTGCCGTTCCCATGAGAAGGCACGGGCATTGGCGGAACTACCTCGATAGGGGCCGGCTCCTCTGGGTCCAACGAGGTGTGGCACCTTCTGCAAAGGTGGTTATGAGTTTGAAATTGCACTAAGTGACAGCGATCACAGCGGATTACTTCACGCGAATCTACAGGCGCGAGATTTGTAGCCATTCGGATTGTGCGTCGACGCCAGAGCAGGCACGACGTACCGGCCGCAACTGCAAATCTGGCCGTGTTACTTTCATAACATACTTTGCGGTATAGCTACCGTAGATGTCAACCCTTTTCTGCGGTAAAAACAGTAGAATTTCGGAATTCATGTGCGTAATATCCAGGGAAAACGGGAGAAAACATGGAGAAAACAGGGCAAAAAACAGAAATCAATCGCACTGCCGCCTGGGAGTTACTCTGCGAGCACACCCAGTCAGAAAGTTTGCGCAAACACATGCTTGCGGTCGAAGCCTGCATGCGGGCCTACGCCCGCAAGTTCCGGGACCAAGGAACTGACCCCACGGCAGATGAGGAAACTTACGGCATCACCGGCCTGCTGCACGACTTCGATTATGAAAAGTATCCGACGCCGGCCGAACATCCGTTCGTGGGCAGCAAGATCTTGGAGGAGCGTGGATATCCGGAAGAGATGCGGCGCGCAATTCTCTCGCACGCCGAGTACTCCAATGTGCCGCGCGTTACTCCCATGGAAAAGGCATTGTTCGCCTGCGACGAGCTGGCAGGATTCATTACCGCAACGGCGCTCGTGAAACCGAGCAAGTCGCTGGCAGAAGTTGAGGCCAAATCGGTACGCAAGAAGATGAAAGACAAAGCCTTCGCCCGCAGCGTCAGCCGTGACGACATCACCAAAGGCGCCGCCGAACTGGGTGTGGACCTGGAAGAGCACATCGCTTTTTGTATTAAGGCGATGAAGGGGATTGCTAAGGAACTGGGATTGGGTCATTGAATCATTGAATCATTGACTCATTGGTTCATTGCGGAATTGGGTAATTTTGTAATCGAGTAATTGATAATTTTGCCTCGAGAGATCACCTGTCTGAAAAACAATTACGCAATTAACAAATTACACAATTACTCAATGGCAAAATGACTCAATGACCCGATGACCCAATGATCCGATGATTCAATCTCTCAGAGCTTCCACCAATTTGCCTGCTGTCACCACCTCCGCTACCCGCACAAAATCTTCTGCCAGTACGCGGTCCTTCTCCACCGAAGGCGACACCTTGCGGATAGCGCTATGCGCCTTCTGGCCGCGCGGGCTGGTTTTCAGCGGAGCCAGAAAGTCCAGCGCTTGCGCGGCGGCCATGGCTTCAATGGCCAGTACGTTGGTCGTATTCTGAACGATTTTTTTCAGCTTGATGGCTGCGGTCATCCCCATAGAAACATAATCTTCTTTGTTTCCTGAAGTCGTAATCGAATCTACCGAGGCCGGATGGGCGAATACTTTGTTTTCGCTGACTAAAGCCGCGGCTGTGACCTGGGCCATCATGAATCCGGAGTTCAATCCTGCTTCTGCGGCAAGAAAAGGCGGCAAGCCTTCGTTGAGAGCAGGATTCACCAGCCGCTCCAGCCGCCGTTCGGAAATTCCTGCAAGCGCTGTCAACGCGATAGCGAGAAAATCGAGAGCGAAAGCAAGCGGTTCACCATGAAAGTTGCCGCCGGAGATGATGGCGCCGTTGTCGGTGAAAACCAGGGGGTTATCCACGGCCGAGTTCATCTCGATCTCAAAGACCTCGCGGCAGTGGGTCAGCGCATCGCGCACCGCGCCGTGGACCTGCGGCATACAGCGCAGGGAATAAGCATCTTGCACGCGGCTGCAGGCGCGATGCGACTCGCGGATCTGGCTGCCTTGCAGCATGCGGCGCAGATTTTCTGCCGTGCGAATCTGCCCGGGATGCGGACGCGCCTTGTGGATGCGTTCATCGAAAGCAGCATCGGTTCCGTGGAGCGCATCGAGCGAGAGCGCGCCGATGACATCGGCGGAATCCACCAGAATCGAAGCGACGGAAAGCGCCAAGGTGCCAACCGACAGCATGGCCTGTGTACCGTTGATGAGTGAGATGGCCTCTTTGGCTTCGAGGCGCAGCGCAGTAATCTGTGCTTTCTTCAAGGCCTCGGCGCCGGGCAAACGCTTGCCTTCGAAATTTGCCTCTCCCTCGCCGATTAGAGTTAGCGCCAGGTGCGCTAGAGGCGCAAGGTCACCACTGGCCCCTACGCTGCCCTGCGAAGGGATGACAGGATGCACACCTCGGTTGAGCAACTCGCACAAAGTATCAATCACTACTGGCCGCACGCCGGAGTACCCTTTGGCGAGCGAGTTGGCGCGCAGCAGTATGAGCGCGCGTGTTTCTGATTCGGAGAGCGGCTCGCCAACACCTACACAGTGCGAGCGAATCAGGTTGATCTGCAGCGTACGAATTTCCTCAGGAGCAATGCGCACATCGCTGAGTTTGCCTACGCCGGTGGTGATGGCATAGGCCAGTTGGTTGTTGGCCACGAGTTCATCCACCACCCTACGGGCCTTTTCAACCAGGGCGCGAGCATCGGGCGCGAGCAGCACGGGCCGTTTTTCATAAACCGCTTCGCGCAGGTCGCGAAGCGAAAGAGAGTTTCCGTCAATATGAAGGGCTTGCATAAGTCAAATCTAACCACAAAGGGCACAAAGGTTAACGAAGGAACACAAAGAAAAGCAAATAGCATCCCCCCGCGAGGGAGATGCGCTCAACTTCGATGCAATATTTCCGCGAACACTGCCTTGTATTTTTCCGGCAACCCCACCTTCTCAAATTTGCTGTTCACGGCAATATGCGTGGACTCGCCTTCCGCCAGCAATGCATGATCAGCCGCCCGCGCAATTTCATAGCCGAAATGCAGCAGCGATTCGCGCATGTTCTTCAGGCTGGTGCGGACCACAATCTCATCATCGTACCGCGCCGGCTGCTTGTAGCGGCAGCGGACATCCACAACGGCAATGTGGCAATCGTCCTCAATTTCCATGTCGCGATAGTTGAACCCGAGCTGGCGCAGCAGCTCTACACGCCCAACCTCGAACCAGATAATGAAATGGGAGTGATAAACCACGCCCATCTTGTCAGTTTCGGCATAACGTACGCGCAGACGGGCTTCACCGATAATTGGCTTGCTCATAGGATCTCTAACCGCGGAGGCGCGGAGACGCAGAGAAGAATGGACTTTTCTATTTGCTTGTTCATATTCGTTGCATTCCGCCGTATCAGACCAACACTTGAAAATTAAACCTCCGCGCCTCAGCGACTCCGCGGTTTAATTCATTTCCCTTTCCAGACAGGTTTGCGCTTTTCCAGAAACGCGGCAATGCCCTCGCGGAAATCTTCGGTCGTGCGGATCCAGGCATTATGACTGATGGCTTCGTGGATCTGGCGCTCCAGTTCTTCATGCATGTAGCCGCTGAGCAGCTTCTTGGTAGCGCGCAGCGAGACTGGGCTGTTTTCCATCAGCGTGCGGGCGAGTTGAAGAGCGAACGCCATTACCTGGTCAGGCGGCACGACGTCGTTCACCAGGCCCAGCCGGTGGGCTTCATCTGCATTGAGGATGCGTCCTGTCAACAGCAGGTCGCGGGCATGCTTTTCACCGATTTGCCGGATCAGGAAAATCGAAACGATGGCCGGCATAAAACCGATGCGCACTTCGGTGTAGCCAAAGCGGGCTTCATGCGATGCCAGTGTGAAGTCACAGAGTGTGGCAATGCCGCAACCGCCGGCGATCGCGGCGCCGTTCACAGCGGCTATCGTGGGTTTAGGAAACTCGTAGATGGAGCGGCAGAGCCGCGCGATGGTCTCGGAATCTTTTACGTTCTCGGCCTGCGAGCGGGTGGCGAGGGCCTTGAGATCTTCAAGGTCCATTCCGGAGCAGAAGGCTTTGCCCGCCCCTGTCAGGATCACCACGTGTATGGATTCCTGTTGGGCAGCGTGATCCAGCGCGAGCAGCAGGTCATCCACCAATTCATGGCTGATAGCGTTGCGCTTGTCGGGACGGTTCAGCGTGATCGTAGCCACGCCCGCAGATTCATTGAACAACAGCGTGTTGAATTTCATAAAAATTTTGCCCGATTTCCACTACGCAGGACACCTGTAGTGAGAGAAGCTTTATTATTCTTGCACGGATCAGCAGGGATTCAATGAGCTAAGTCATTCCTGATATCCGTGTCAATCAGTCAGTAGCCGATTTTTTTCTCGCTATACTGCTTGCCAATATCGGCCGACATCTTAATCAGAGAATCCGTGAGCTTGATGCCCGGCGCAGGTGCGCCGCGCAACGCCAGCGCTTGCAGAACAATTTCGGTCGGGATATTCCCCACCAACTCATCCTGGGCAAAAGGACAGCCCCCCAGCCCGCCAATAGCGCCGTCAAAGCGGCGGCACCCGGCATCGTAGGCAGCTAGGATTTTTTCTGCTGCAACATCGGGGCGGCTGTGCAGGTGCACACCGATCTCCTGCTCAGCGAATTCGCTCATCACCGGCTTCACAATCGAAGCAATCTTCTCGGCTGAAGACACGCCCACCGTATCGGCAAGGGAGATGGTGCGGATATCCATGTCAGAGAGAATGCGCACGCCCTCGATGACCTCATCTTCATTCCACAAATCACCGTAGGGATTGCCGAATGCCATGGAAATATACACCACCATGTCCAACGCATTCTCATCGGCTTGAAGCTTGATTTTCTCCAGGATATCAATGGCTTCTTCCAGCGACTGGCTCTGGTTTTTCTGCAGGAACGTGGGCGAGAGCGAGTAAGGAAATCCCAGCGTACGCACAGCTTCGGTAGCAATCGCCCGCTCCGCACCCTTTTCATTGACCACGATGCCGATAATTTCCACGTCGTCGGGCGGGTCAAGCTGCTTGAGCACATCTTCGGAGTCGGCCATCTGCGGAACGGCTTTGGGCGAGACAAACGAGACGGCATCAATGTGCTTGAACCCTGCGCCAACGAGACTTCGTAAATACTCGACTTTGACACCCGTTGGGATCTGCCCGGCCAGTCCCTGCCAGGCGTCGCGGGGGCATTCGATGAGCTTGGTCGAATGATTCATAGTCAAAAAGGAGCCTATGACGAGCTTAGAAGTTTTTCAATCGCAGGCCAGAGCAGAGCAATAGTTACTAAATTACCTGCCACAATCACCCAGCGAGACAGTGCTCCACTCGCTCTCAGCTTGTAAAAAGAGAACAAAGTGAACCCAAACTGAATGATCAAACAGATGACTGCTATCCAGCGCACCAACAAAAGCACCAAAGCCAGCATCCATGCTGTGAATACAGCATGGGAGGAAAGCATTCCCTCTGCAAAATAAGAGAACGCCACAGCCAAAGTGGGTGTGCTGAGTACGATGAGAAACACAAGTCCCAGATCTCCGAAGGGCTTTTGCTCTTCGCCTAGGGCGGACCCCCTTTTGGTAGAACTATCCCGCGCGGGATCATCGAACAACGTAATGGGCTGCTTTCGTTTTGCTGAAGATCCGAAGCCGAGGCTCATGTCTGCAGCACCCCCACCTTAAACTCGGGGACGTCCGGATTTAAAGACGCGGCTTCCAGCGCTGTGATGATCGCACTGCGCGTCTCCATGGGATCGAGAATGCGGTCAACCCACAACCGTGCGGCGCCGTAGCGCGGGTCGCTCTGCTCGTCATAGGTTTTCTTTACCGATTCATAGAGCTCTTTTTTGTCGGCGTCAGTCAGCTTCTTTCCGCTGCGTTCGAGTTGTTTGATCTTGATTTCTACTAATGTCCCCGCCGCCGAAGCGCCGCTCATAACCGCATAGCGCGCTGACGGCCAGGCAAAGACGAAGCGGGGATCGTAGGCTTTGCCGCACATGGCGTAGTGTCCGGCGCCAAAAGAACCACCGATGATCACCGTGATTTTAGGGACTACAGAGTTAGAGACCGCGTTCACCATTTTCGCCCCGGCGCGGATAATGCCGCTCCACTCGGCATCGCGTCCCACCATGAAGCCGTTTACGTCGTGCAGGAAGACGAGGGGGACGAGGTTCTGATTGCAATCCATGATGAAGCGCGCGGCTTTTTCTGCTGACTCGGTATAAATCACACCTCCGAACTCGAGGTGTTTTTCGCCTTCATGGCTGATGGCCTGCTGGTGCAGCTTCTGATTGGCGACGATGCCGACGGCAAAGCCGCCGATGCGGGCGTATCCACACAGCACCGTCTTGCCGTAGTCGGATTTGTATTCATCGAAGCGGCTGCCATCTACGATGCGGGCAATCACTTCTTTCATGTCATATTGCTTTGCCGGGTCAGATTCGAAGATGCCGTACAGCTCTTCGGCGGCGTACTGCGGCGCTTCGGTTTTTTTTCGGTCAAAGGGGGCCGTGGGTTTGTGGCCCATCTTTTCGACCAGCGAGCGGATGCGTGCTATACAAGATTCGTCATCGGGTTCGCGGAAATCCACCGTGCCGCTAATCTCTGAATGCATTTTCGCTCCGCCCAACTCTTCAGCAGAAACTTTCTGCCCGATGGCGGCCTGCACCAGCGCCGGACCAGCCAGAAAAAGCCCGCTGCCTTCGGTCATCAATATGTGATCGCACATGAGCGGCAGGTAAGCGCCACCGGCGACGCACATGCCCATGATGGCGGCAACCTGGGGGATGCCCATGGCCGACATCACTGCGTTATTGCGGAAGACGCGGCCAAAGTCGTCGGTGTCGGGGAACACATCTTCCTGCAGCGGCAGAAAGACGCCGGCAGAATCAACCAGGTAGATCGTCGGGATATGGTTTTCGATGGCGATGTTCTGTGCACGGATGACCTTCTTTGCCGTCATGGGGAAGAAAGCCCCGGCTTTGACAGTGGCATCATTCACGATCAACATGAACAGCCGCCCGTGTACGCGCGCCAGGCCGGTTACTGTTCCGGCTGCGGGCGCGCCTCCCCACTCTTCATACATGCCGTGGGCGACGTAGATGCCCAGTTCGAAAAATTCCGTGTCTTCATCTAACAAAAGGTCGATGCGTTCACGTGCCGTGAGGCGTCCTTTAGCATGTTGCGACTCGATGGCTTTTGTCCCGCCGCCTTCGCTGATTTTTTCCTGCTCGGTGTGAACGGCGGCGACCAGCTCGGCCATAGCACGCATGTTTTTTTCAAAGCGGGTTGAAGTAGGATCAATGCGCGACTCGAGCCGGTTCAACGCAGAAGCAGATTTCGTATTTGTGCTTTCGGGCATGGAGGACCCTCAGGCACAACCGTCTCCGGCTGTGCAGGTGCAAACTCTTTACAATAAATGAGCGGTGTGTGGATTCGCAATGCGTACAGTCAGCGGCACATGCTTTCTGTTGCCATGGTGATGGAGTGCGCGACTGGATCTTCCGCTATTGCATGAATCAGCCCGATCCTGCGAGCCTCATCGACATCCACTTTTTCCGCTGCGCAAAACATTTGCAGTGCGCGTCCTTTGCCAATGAGCCGGGGCAGGCGCTGCGTGCCGCCCCATCCTGTGATCAATCCCAGCGCAGCGCCGCGATGGCCGAACACGGCATTAGGAGCGGCGATGCGGCAGTCGCAGGCCAGCGCCAGGTCGAGCCCACCGCCAAGGCAATAGCCTTCGACGGCAGCATAAATTGGAGCAGGAAATTGGTCCACGGTATTCATGAGCGCCTGTCCCATTTTTGCGAATTCATAAGCTTGTGCGCCGCTCAGAGCCGCAACTTCGTGCAGGTCAGCACCGGCGGAGAAAAAGTTTTTGTTGCCGGTGAGGATGAGGGGTTTGGGGTTTTCGTCCAGATTACAAATCACCTTGGTTAGCGCTAACACTTTGCTTTTTGTAAGGCGATTGGTTGAATCCTCGGATTTCAGACGAAGCAGGAAAAAGTGTTTATGTTCTTCCAACAAGAAATGTTCATCGGAGGTGTCATCCTGAGCTCGGCGTTCTTTGCCGAGCGAAGGATCTGGCGAAACTCTATCCCTGTCATTACCGGCGGCGGGAATATAAACAGGAAGCGGCGCAATCTTCTTACCCCAGTCCTTGCTCAGATCCCTCCACTTTGGATTTTCCGCGTCGATCAGAGCCACTTTCCTGGATCGTATCCAGCCTTTGAGCTCTTTTTCGCGTGTAATCGCGGTGACGACGTCGGAATAGGTCTCGAAATAAACAAGTTTATGAGTTCGATAACGCACACTGAACCCCTCAGGAAACACGTCATGTTTGTGTTGCCACACACGATGCTCCAGTTTGCTGGTGACATCGATGTACAAGACCCGCTTGTGACTGGCCATAATGTAGACGTAATAGATTTTCATCTTCTGATGCGCACCACCGCTATTGCGAGGGAAAGTGTATCGTCAGATTCTTCGCTCGGCAAAGTACGCCTCGCTCAGAATGACATTTTCGTAAAGGAAGCAGAGTTTTAAACGATTGCAGATAGTTTGAAAAAGATGATTGCTGAGTGCTTTTTCACGCCGCCACGCCGCGGGGTTTTACGTTGGCGCGGATGAACTGAACGATTTCGTCCATGGGAGTGCCGGGGCCAAAGATGCCGGCGACACCGGCTTTTTTCAGAAGGTCCATGTCCTGCTCGGGGATGGTGCCGCCCAGCAGCACCAGCACATCATCCATGTGGTTTTGTTTGAGCAGATCCATAATGCGGGGAACGATGGCGTTGTGAGCGCCGGAGAGGATGGAGAGGCCGATTACATCCACATCTTCCTGCAGCGAGGCGCTGGCGATCATCTCCGGTGTTTGGCGCAAGCCGGTGTAGATGACCTCCATGCCGGCGTCACGCAACGCACGCGCAATCACCTTGGCGCCGCGGTCGTGACCGTCGAGGCCGGGCTTGGCTACCAGGACGCGGATTTTTCTCTCTGTAGGCATGAAATCTGCACCTCATACTAGCAGATTTGACGAACCGCGGAGGCGCGGAGAAGGTTTTGGAAATTCATGTTCCGAGTCAAACCTTGGCTTCCCCATCCAAGCTTCGCCAGAGATACCAGGCGGCCACCGAGCAGTAGGGATGCCAATTTTTCGCCAGCTTTTCCATAGCGGCTGGCGTAGGCAGTTTGCGCTTGCGGTAGGCTTTGCGGATAGCGGTGCGCACGCCGAAGTCGCCGGTGGGTAGGATATTGGGACGTCGCAGCGCAAAGATCAGGAAGACGTGCGCTGTCCACTCCCCGATGCCCTTGACCTTGGTGAGCGTGGTAATTACCTCTTCGTCAGTGAGAGAAGGCAGCGCGGCAAAATCAACTTCTCCGGAGTGCGTGCGCTTGGCCAGGTCGCGGATATAAGAGAGCTTTTGCTTCGAGAGGCCCGCCCGTCGCATCTGCGCGGTGGTCAGCTTCAGGATAGATTCAGGTGTGATGATGCCGCCCGCGGCCGCGACCAGGCGGTCAAAGATCGTGCGCGCAGCGTTGCCATGGAGCTGCTGGAAGACGATGGAACGCACCAGGGCTTCAAAGCTCGGATCGCGGTATTGCATACGGTAGGGGCCGACTCGATCAATGATGGCGCAAAGAATCGGGTCCGACTTCTTGAGATGGTTAAGAGCCCGTCGCATGAAATTATTCTGGTTGGTGGTGGGTGAGGGTGCTGCCCCCTCCCGGCACGCTAATCTGGCGTTTTCCAGGGCTTATAAGGCCCCGCTGCACGGCTGGTGCTACCCACCGCGCTAACGTATTAACGGAGTGCCAGAAACGTGTGACATCTCAATTATTTTACAACGACGCTTGGAGTTACGTGACGCTCACTTCTTCATAGGTTCCATACACCTCGCGCAGCGCGTCGCAGATTTCGCCGACGGTCGCGTAGGCGCGTACGCAATCCAAAATGTATGGCATTGTATTTACGTCAGAGATCTCGCCTGCGCCTGCTGTCTGCGGCTGTTGCGCGGCGGCTTTCTTCAAGGCGTCGAGTGTGCGGCGCACGTCGTCGTTTGATCGGCGGGAGCGCAGCGCCTTGAGCTTCTTGGTCTGGTGTTCGGCGACGGATTCGCCAATGTACAAAATCTGCGGCGGCTTTTCTTCGATGACGAAGTCGTTGGCCCCAACGATGATTTTTTCTTTGGCTTCGACGGCGCGCTGATATTGGTAAGAAGACTCGGCAATTTCTTTCTGGGGATATCCATGCTCGATGGCCTTCACCATGCCGCCCATGGCGTCGAGCTTGTCGAAGTAATCGAATGCACCCTTCTCCATGTCGAGGGTCAGCTTTTCGAGAAAGTAGGAGCCACCCAGCGGGTCTACCGTCTGCGCCGCTCCGCTCTCGTAGGCGATGATCTGTTGCGTACGCAGCGCAATGCGCGCGGCTTCGGCGGTGGGCAGTGCCAGGGCTTCGTCGTAGGCATCGGTGTGCAACGATTGTGTGCCGCCCAGCACTGCGGCCATGGCCTGAATGGCGACGCGCGCGATGTTGTTCATGGGCTGCTGGGCGGTCAGCGAGACGCCGGCAGTCTGGGTGTGGAAGCGCATCAGCCAGGTGCGCTGGTTCTTTGCGTCGAAGCGGTCTTTCATCAGCCGGTACCAGATCTTGCGCGCGGCCCGGTACTTGGCAATCTCTTCAAAGAAGTCGTTGTGCGCGTTGAAGAAGAAGCTGAGGCGCGGACCGAAGTCATCGACATCGAGTCCGCGGCGGCGCGCCCACTCGACGTATTCAACGCCGTCGTAAATCGTAAATGCCAGCTCCTGCAAAGCAGTTGAGCCGGCTTCGCGGATGTGGTATCCACTGATGGAGATGGTGTTGAACTTGGGTGTAAAGCGCGCGCCGAACTCAAAGGTATCAATCACCAGACGCATGGAAGGCGCAGGCGGATAAATATATTCCTTCTGCGCGATGTATTCCTTCAGGATGTCGTTCTGCGTGGTTCCGGAAATTTTGTTCCAGTCGGCGCCCTGCTTTTCCGCCACAGCGAGGTACATGGCCCACAGCACGGAGGCCGGCGAGTTGATGGTCATCGATACGGTGGTTTTTTCCAGGTCAATGCCGTCGAAGAGAAT